>NZ_JBFAPG010000622.1:0-3027 GCF_040675595.1 Micromonospora sp. NPDC049580 | reverse complement strand
ACCGCCGGCACGACCAGTCTGGGCGGGTCGGCGGTCGGCGCGGTGGCCCTGCCGCTGACCGCGCTCACCGTCCTGGACGCCTCCGCGTGGCAGATGGGTCTGATCGCCGCGGCCAGCTACGTCGCCTGGATCGTGATCGGCCTGCCCGCCGGTGTGATCGTGCAGCGCCTGCCGCTGCGCGGCACCCAGGTCGGCGCGGACCTGGCCCGCGCCCTCGCCGTCGCGTCGATCCCGCTGGCCTGGTGGTGGGGGCAGCTCACCGTGACCCACCTGGTGGTCACCGCGCTCGTCGTCAGCTTCGCCAACGTGGTGTTCGACGTGGCCAACTCGACCTTCCTGCCCAGCATCGTCGAGCGCGAGCAGTTGCAGTCGCGCAACAGCCTCACCTCGGCCACCCACGCCGCGACCCTGCTCAGCGGCCCATCACTCGGTGGGCTCGCCGTGCAGGCGCTCGGCGCGGTGCCCACCCTGCTCGTCGACTCGGCCAGCTACCTCGTCTCGGCGGCTCTGCTGCGTACCCTGCCCGCGCGCCGCGTCGACGCACCCGAGCAGTGGCCGCCGGTCGGTGAGCTGATCCGCGAGGGCTGGCGCTACGTCGCGTACCACCCGGTCATGGGCCCGTGCATGTGGGCCGCGACGGCCATGAACTTCGTCTGCGGCGCGCAGTTCGCGCTGCACCCGCTCTACCTGGTCCGCGACCTGCACGCGCCGGCCGGCCTGGTCGGCGTCCTGCTCGCCGTCGAGGGTGTCGGCGCGCTGGTCGGGGCTGCCCTCACCACGTGGATCACCACCCGGCTCGGCAGCGCCCGCGCGCTGGTCGCCGCCGGGTTCACGACGGTCGCCGGAGCGTTCCTGATCCCCGGGGGCACCGGTTGGCCGGCTTACGTCGCCTTCGCCGCCGGCAGCATCGTCTTCTCTCTCGGCACGGTCGTGCTCAGCGTGACCACCCGGACGTACCGGCAGATCGCCAGCCCACCCGATCTCCTCTCCCGGGTGATGGCGACCGTGCGGTTCGTCTCCTGGGGCGCCATCCCGGTCGGCGGGCTGATCGCCGGCGGGCTCGCCGGCCCGCTCGGCGCCCGCGCCACCCTGTTCGTCTTCGCGGCGACCCTGATCTGCGCGCCCCTGGTGCTGCTGCTCTCCCCCGTCCGACGCCTGCGCGACCTCACCGACCACGACCGCGACCGCGACCAGGGCCGGCGTCCGGCCGTCACCATTGGTCGGTGACCGCCGCACCCGACCACCGGCCGTCGGCCACCCGGCGAGCCCGGGTCGCGTCGCTGAGCACATCGACGCTGTGCACGTACTGGTCGACCGCGCCCAGCAGCGGTCGGTCGCGCAGCGTCGGGTCGGTCACCGCTGCGCGTAGTGCGGCGGCGACGCGCTCGGCACGCAGCACCAGGAATGGCCGGCGGTGAAACGGCCCGGCCCGGGCGCGTACCGGTGCCGCCAGACCGGTCTCGTCGGTCCACCGGGCCATGGTCTCCAGCGCCTCGACGAGACAGGCCTGGCGCCGGGTCCAGTCGCCCGGGCCGGTCGCCTCGGCCAGCGCCGCGACCGCCGGGGCCGCGCCGGGCAGCCTGCCGAAGGCCGTGCCGAGCCATTTGTCGTACGGCGGCCAGCGTCGACGCAGCAGCAGACCGAGCCGGAGCACGTCACGGGCAATGCCCCCGGTGACGACCCGGCAGCCCACCTCGTCGCCGACTTCCGCGCACCGGCCGGGCAGGTGCTCAGCCTGCGCGATCCGCGTCCACACCGCGGCCAGGACGTACCGCCACACGTCCGGCGGATACCACCGCAGCGCCGCCCGTCGAGCCAGCCGAGGAACTCCGTCGGCAGGTCGGCGTCCAGCACGGCGCGCATCCGCGGGATCGCGGCGACGTCGGCCAGCCCGACGAACACCTGCACGCGCGGGCCCCAGTCGTGGTCGGTGGACCGGGCCGTGTCCAGGCCGAGCACCTCAGAGCCACCGTCGAGCAGCCCCGCCGCGTACCGCAGGTCGGGGAGACGACCGCGCAGAATCGGCGCGACCACCTCGTCGTGGTACCGGCGGGCCAGCACCAGGCCGGGAAGAAACGCCACACCGGCAGTCTGCGCCGTTCCAGGGCCTGCCCGCACTGTGGTTTTCCGGGTAGGACCGGGGCGGGGGCCATAGCCTGGGATCGGGACGCCCGCATGGGTGGCACCGACCGGGAGGGCCGACGTGGCAGCGAACGACGCGAACCGGGCGGCGACCCGCCGTCGCTGGCAACTGTGGGCCGGGGTCCTCGCGCTCGTCGGCCTGGTCCTGCTGGTCATCGGGCTCACCGTGGCCGACGGCGTCGCCGCCTGGGTCGAGGTGCTGGTCGCGATCCTGCTGCTGGTGACCAGCTACGTCGTGCAGCACCTCGCCCGCCGCGACACCGTCTACCGGCACGACGAGCAGCGCTGACGCCGCCGGGCGGCCGGGCGTACCGCTGATCGTCGCAGGGCTGTGCCAGGCTGTCGGGCGTGGCACACCGATCCCCGATCCTGCTGATCGACGCACCCAGCCTCTACTTCCGGGCCTACTTCGGCATCCCGGAGTCCGCCGCGCGCGCCGAGGACGGCACGCCCGTCAACGCGGTGCGCGGCTTCCTCGACATGCTCGCCACGCTCATCCGGGGTCGGGGCGCCGACCGGATGGTGTGCGCTCTGGACTACGACTGGCGGCCGGCGTGGCGGGTCGAGCTGCTGCCGTCGTACAAGGCGCACCGGGTGGCCCCGCAGGGCGGTGAGGTCGTGCCTGACACGCTCTCCCCGCAGGTGCCGATGATCCTGGAGGTCCTCGACGCGGTCGGCATCACCGCCGTCGGCGCGACCGGTTACGAGGCCGACGACGTGCTCGGCACGCTGTCGGTGACCCAGCCGGGCCCGGTCGAGGTGGTCTCCGGCGACCGGGACCTGTTCCAGCTCATCGACGACTCCCGGGCGCGCACCGCCGCGTCGTCGCAGTCGTCGAGCTTGGCCACGCCGCGCCCGACGTAGAGCAGCCGCACGTCCCGGGAG
>NZ_JBFAPG010000621.1:0-3032 GCF_040675595.1 Micromonospora sp. NPDC049580 | reverse complement strand
GGTACGGCCACCGGCTGACCCTGCCCACCGGTGGTCTGCGGGCCCAGCTGCTCACCGCGCCCGGCGTCGGTGACGGCGTGCCCGGGCGGCGGTCGCGCGCCCGCACCGGGCGGGGACGCACCACCGGGGCCCGCGTGCCGGCCGCTCGGGTCGGCGCGCTGCACCTGCCGGCCACGATTCGCGCCGCCGCGCCCCATCAGGCGGCCCGGGGGAGGCTGACCGGCCCGCTGCGACTGCGCCCGGACGACGTGCGGGAGGCGGTCCGGGAGGGGCGTGAGGGCAACCTCGTGCTGTTCGTGGTGGACGCGAGCGGGTCGATGGGCGCCCGGCAGCGGATGACCGCCGTGAAGGACGCGGTCCTCGCGCTGCTCACCGACGCCTACCAGCGGCGGGACAAGGTCGCCGTGATCGCCTTCCGGGCCAGCGGTGCGCGGACGCTGCTGCCGGCCACCTCGTCGGTGCTGGCCGCCTCGACGCGGCTGGCCGAGCTGCCCACCGGTGGTCGCACGCCGCTGGCCGAGGGCCTGCTCGCCGCCGCCGAGCTGCTGCGGCTGGAGCGCCGACGTGACCCGAAGCGCCGCCCCCTGGTCCTCATCGTCACCGACGGCAGAGCCACCGCCGGGTCGCGTCCGCTGGACCGGGCCGCGGCGGCCGCGACGGTGCTGGCCGCGACAGCGGCCCCCTGCGTCGTCGTCGACTGCGAGTCCGGCCCGGTCCGCCTGCACCTGGCGCGCCGCCTGGCCACCCAGCTGAACGCGCCCCTGACCCCCCTGGCCGCCCTGACCCGCCCCCGCGATCGTGCGGTTCCGGTCGCGACATGAGGGGACCAAGCGCGCAGATGACCAGCAGAAAAGGCACGATCGCGGGAGTGCCCGCGGGACGGGGGACGGGCTGATGCCACAGGGACAGCCGAGCGTGGTGCCCGCTGACGGGTTGACGACCCGGCAGCGGCGGCACCGGCCACTGCTGATCGTCCACACCGGACAGATGAAGGGGAAGTCGACCGCTGCCTTCGGGTTGGCGTTGCGGGCGTGGACCGCCGGCCTGCCGGTCGGGGTGTTCCAGTTCGTCAAGAGCGCCAAGTGGCGGGTGGGGGAGGAGAACGCCTTCCGGGCGCTCGGCGAGGTGCACGAGCGTACCGGCCAGGGCGCGCCGGTGGCCTGGCACAAGATGGGCGAGGGCTGGTCCTGGATCCAGCGCGGCGGCGAGGCCGACCACGCCGTGGACGCCCTGGAGGGCTGGCGGCAGATCCAGCGCGACCTGGCCGCGCAGCGGTACGGGCTGTACGTGCTGGACGAGTTCACCTACCCGATGAAGTGGGGTTGGGTGGACGTCGACGAGGTGGTCGCCACCCTGGCCGACCGCCCCGGCTTCCAGCACGTCGTCATCACCGGCCGGGACGCCGACCCGCGCCTGATCGCCGCCGCGGACCTGGTGGCCGAGCTGACCAAGGTCAAGCACCCGATGGACGCCGGCCAGAAGGGCCAGAAGGGCATCGAGTGGTGAGCGCGCCCTGGGCGCTGCCCCGAGTGGTCATCGCCGCGCCGGCCAGCGGCCACGGCAAGACCACAGTCGCCACCGGGCTGCTCGCCGCGCTGCGCCGTCGCGGCCTGACGGTCAGCCCGCACAAGGTCGGCCCGGACTACATCGACCCCGGCTACCACGCCCTCGCCGCCGGGCGGCCCGGCCGGAACCTCGATCCGTTCCTGGTCGGAGCCGAGCGGATCGCCGGTCTGCTGCGCCACGGCGCGCGCATCCCGACGCCCGCCGACATCGCCGTGGTGGAGGGTGTGATGGGCCTGCACGACGGCGCGGTGGGCCGACGCGACTTCGCCTCCACCGCGCACGTCGCCCGCCTCCTCGACGCGCCAGTGGTGCTGGTGCTGGACACCACCGCGCAGGGTCGCTCGGCCGCCGCGCTGACCCTCGGCATGGCCGCGTTCGACCCGGCGGTCCGCATCGGCGGGGTGATCCTCAACCGGGTCGGCTCGCCCCGGCACGAGACCCTGCTGCGCGACGCCCTCGCCGAGGTGGGCGTACCGGTGCTCGGGGCGGTCACCCGCGCCGCCGAGGTCGCCGCGCCGGCCCGGCATCTCGGGCTGGTCCCGGTCGCCGAGCGGGCGCCCGAGTCCCTCGCGATCGTCGCCGCCCTCGCCGAGCTGGTCGAGGCCACCGTGGATCTCGACGCCGTGCTCGACCTGGCCCGCACCGCCGCGCCGCTGACCACCCCGGCGTGGGACCCGGTCGCCGCCGTCGGCGGGCCGGCCGGCCACGAACGCCCGCTCGTCGCGCTCGCCGGTGGTCCGGCCTTCACCTTCTCGTACGCGGAGACCGCCGAACTGCTCACCGCCGCCGGGGCGGACGTGGTCACCATCGACCCGCTGCGCGACCCGGCGCTGCCCGCCGGCACCCGCGCGGTCGTGATCGGCGGCGGGTTCCCCGAGGCGTACGCGGAGGCCCTCGCGGGCAACGGCACGCTCCGGGCCGAGCTGGCCGACTTCGACGGGCCGATCGTGGCCGAGTGCGCCGGGCTGCTCTACCTCGGGCAGGCCCTGGACGGCGTACCGATGTGCGGTCGGCTGGACCTCACCGCCCGGATGACCAGCCGGCTCACCCTCGGCTACCGCGAGGCCCTGGCCGTCACCGACTCCCCGGTGGCCCGCGCGGGCGAGCCGGTACGCGGCCACGAGTTCCACCGCACCACCACCGACCCCGGGCACGGCGAGCGGCCGGCGTGGCGCTGGAACGGCACGGACCACGGCTTCGTCGCCGGCCGTGTGCACGCCTCCTACCTGCACACCCACTGGGCCGGCCACCCCGCCGCGGCCCGCCGGCTGGTCGAGGCGTGCCGATGAGCGCGCAGCGCGCCCACGCGGGGCCGACTACCGACGCGTGTCCCGCCGACGCCACGCTGACCGGCGTCGGTGTCGGGCCGGGTGACCCGGAACTGCTCACCGTCAAGGCCGTACGGATCCTGCGCGCGGCCGACGCGGTGTTCGTACCCGTGATGGCGGACCGGGTCGCGCCGAGCG
>NZ_JBFAPG010000620.1:0-3043 GCF_040675595.1 Micromonospora sp. NPDC049580 | reverse complement strand
CCGCCGACCCGACCAGACTGGTCGTGCCGGCGGTCCACCAGCGCCAGAACACACCGGCTCGTTCGTCGACGTGCATGTCGTCGGCCCCCGTCCGTCGCGCCGATGCGTTCCCGGTGTCAGTGCGTTGCCGTTGGCGCTGCGTGCCGTTGGCGGCGCGTGCCGGGGATTGTCCGTTCCAATCTGGAACGGACTATAGTCGTGTCGGGCGGAGGGAGGAAGCGGGTGCGACGAGAGGATCTCGCGGACGCGGACTGCGGCATCGCGCAGGCGCTCGGCGTGCTGGGGGACTGGTGGACGTTCCTCATCGTGCGCGACGTCGCCGGCGGCACGACCCGCTTCGACGCGCTACAGCGCGAACTGGGCGTCAGTCGGCGGGCGCTTACCGAACGCCTCGCCGCCCTGGTCGAGCACGGCGTGCTGGAACGCCGCCCGTACTCGGCGCACCCGCCCCGGCACGACTATCTACTGACCACGAAGGGCGAGGGCCTGCTGCCGGTGTTGATCGCCCTGCAGGACTGGGGAACGAGGCACCTGATGGGTGACGGAGAGCTGACCGCGACCACCGACGACGCCTCGGCCGAGGCCCGGCGGGCACACGCGCTGGTGGGCCGACGGCTGCCGGAGGTCGCCCTGCCCGGCGCCGACGGCCGGCCGGTCGCGTTGACCGCGCCGGACGTCTGGAGCGTCCACTACCTCTTCCCCGGGGCGTACGCGCCGGGGACGCACGGCTACCCGCCGGGCTGGGCGGAGATCCCCGGCGCCCGGGGCTGCACCCTCGAATCGACCACGTACGCCGACCGGCACCCGGCCTTCGAGGCGGCCGGGGTACGCGTGTGCGGGATCAGCACCCAGCGGCCGGACCAGCTCGCCGAGTTCGCCGCGTACGCGGGGCTGCCGTTTCCGTTGCTGTCCGATCAGGACGGTCGGCTCGCCGCGGGGCTGCTGCTGCCGGTCTTCTCCGCCGGCGGGGTGACCCGGTTCAAGCGACTGACGATGCTCGTCGACCCGACGTCGGTGGTGCGGGCGGTGCAGTTCCCGGTCACCGATCCGGCCGGATCGGTCGACGAGATGCTGGCCCTGGCCCGCGACCACGCGACGATCCCCGGCTGACGCGGGGCGTCGACCGGGGATCGCAGCGTCAGGTTCAGGTTCAGGCCGGAAGCGTCCAGCGCTGGTTGGCGCCGGCGAAGCAGTCCCAGATCTGCAACCGGGCGCCGTCGGCCGAGCTGTTGTCGGTGACGTCCAGGCACTTGTTGGACTGCGGGTTGCGCAGCGTGCCGTTGGACTGCGCCTGCCAGACCTGGGCGCCGCTGCCGTTGCAGTCGTACAGCTGCACCTTGGCGCCGTTGGCGGTGGAGCCGCTGGTGATGTCGGCGCACTTGCCGAGGGCGCGTAGCGTGCCGTCGCTGGCGACGGTCCAGGTCTGCGCGTTGGTGCCGTTGCAGCCCCAGAGCTGGATGGCGGTGCCGTTGGCGGTGCTCGCGGACGCCACGTCGACGCACTTGCCGCCGAGGCCGGTGATCTGGCCGGTACGACCGGACGGCGGCGGGGTGGTGCCGCCCATGATGGTGTCGTACATGGCGCTGACCAGCGAGGTGGAGCCGGTGGTGTCCTGCGACAGCTCCCAGTTCATGACGCCGCCGGCGTTGGTCAGCGCCCACTGCGTCTTGCGCTTGACGGTCGGGACGCCGTTGTAGCACTGCTGCGCGCCGCCGGCCGTGGTGCAGTCCCGGTTGGCGTTGGCCGGGTCCAGGGCGACGAGCGCCGAGTACGTGTAGTAGCCGGGGCGGCTGTAGAACGGGATGCCGAGGACGGCCTTGCTGGCCGGCAGGCCGCGGGACTTCCACAGGTTGATGCTGTTGATCGACCAGTCGTAGTTGGAGTGCGGGCTGCCGCCGTCGTACGCCATGATGTTGAGCCAGTCGACCTGGCCGAACACGGCCGTCGGCACGCCGTCGAGGTAGTAGCCCTCGGAGACGACGGCCGCGGTGAGCAGCTTGCCGCGGCTGTGCATGGCGCTGCCGAGCTGGGTCATGAGCTGGCTGTAGTTGTTCGCCGAGGCGCCCGGGTCCGGATACTCCCAGTCGATGTCGACGCCGTCGAGGTTGTACTGGTTGACGAAGTTGACCAGGTTGTTGACGAAGGCGGTCCGGCTGCCGGAGTTGGCCGCGAGGGCCTCGAAGGCCGAGTCGTTGCCGTCGTTCCAGCCGCCGACGGCGATCGAGACCTTGACGTCGTTGGCGTGCGCCTGGGAGACCAGCGAGGAGAGTTTGCTCGGGTTCTCCACGGCGCGCAGGCTGCCGTCGTTGTTGGGCAGCACGAACGCGTAGTTGATGTGGGTGAGCTTGTTGTACTGGATGGTGTTGACGTTGCCAGCCCACGAGGGCATGTAGCCGACGCTCTTGAAGTTGTTCGGCAGCACCACGGCCTGCGCGGCGGTGGGGACGAGGGTGACGGTGGCGGCGGCGGTGGCCAGGGCGAGCAGGCCGGCGGTGCGGGCGCGGCGCAGTGGTGAGGACATCGGGGGCCTTCCCGTGGGCGGGGGACGACGCCCGCCCGCGCAGGGTTGTCGCGGGCGGGAAATGCGGTACGCAGAAACGGGTGGCCTCGAGGCAGCCAAATCTTAAAGAGTGTTAACTGTCGGCGTCAATCAACGCCGATGGATTTCCTCGCCCGGGCGGATGCGGGGTTCTGGGGATGCCCAAACGACCGTTAAGCTCACGGGGTGGGAACCGATGAGTTGTACCCGCCGGACCGGCTGCTCGCCGCGCAGCGCGCCACCGCCGCGGCCGGCCTGGACGCGCTGCTGCTCACGCCCGGCTCCGACCTGCGCTACCTGACCGGGTACGACGCCCACGTGGGGGAGCGGTTGACCTGCCTGGTGCTGCCCGCCGAGGGTGCGCCCACGCTCATCGTGCCCCGGCTGGAGCGTCCGGCCGCGGAGGCGGCTCAAGCGCAGGTGCTTCGAGAGCTTAGGCAGCACGAAGACCAGACGGTGGTCGGTGACGTAGAGGACGTCTCGGTCCGGGGATTCGGCCTTGTC
>NZ_JBFAPG010000619.1:0-3062 GCF_040675595.1 Micromonospora sp. NPDC049580 | reverse complement strand
GCAGGGGAGGGCCGGCGCGTTGGCGGCGGGTCGTCAGTTGTTCGGATCGTCGGCGCTGATGTCGGCCAGCACCGACTGCGGTTCGCGCTCGACCGCGAGGTCACCCATCGAGACGAGACCCACCAGGCGCCCGTCGTCCATCACCGGCAGCCGGCGTACGGCATAGGTGCGCATCAGGTCCGCGGCGGCCACCGCGTCGTCGTACTGGCTCACGGTGATCACATTGCGGGTGGTGATCTGGTTCAGCCGGGTCGAGCCCGGGTCCATGTTCTCCGCGACACCACGGACCGTGATGTCCCGGTCCGTGACGATACCGACGACACCGTTGCCATCGGTCACCACCACGTCACCAATCGCGCTGTCGCGCATCTCCTGCGCGGCGGCGATGAGCGTCTCGTTGCCGTCCATCGTCACCAACCGGGTCGTCATGAACTCTCCGACCGTTGTCATGGTGCTCCCCTCTCGGTGTCGGCACGGCCCGTCTACCCGCCGCACGGGAGGGGGTAACGCCGACGGCCGGGCCGCTGTCCGGGGCAGGCAGCTGTCGCGACCGCGGCCCGCGGCCGTTCCGCGACACCGCCTAATCGACAAGGTCGTGACGCCGGGCGAGATAGTGGTACAGACCCCACCAACTGGCCGAGGGCAGCACCGCCTAGCGTGGGTGGGGTGCTGACGGGCGAGCGGGAGCTGAGGGATCTCGTCGCCGGCAACGCCTGGCTGACCCGGGCTCTGACCGTGGTCCGCGACTCCGGCCTGCCGGACGCCTGGATCGGCGCGGGCGCCCTCCGCGACCTCGTTTGGAGCGAGCGGTACGGCGACGGGTTCGACCCGGCGACGGTCCGCGACGTGGACGTGGTCTTCTTCGACCCGATGAGACTGTCCCGCGACGACGACCACCGGGCCACCGCCAGACTCGCCGCGGCCTGGCCGGCGCCGCCGTGGGAGGCACGCAACCAGGCGGCGGTGCACACCTGGTACGCGTCGAAGTTCGGCGGCGATCCGATCGCCCCGTACCGCAGCGTCGCCGAGGCGGTGGCCACCTGGCCGGAGTACGCGACCGCGGTGGCGGTGCGGCTGCGCCCGACCGGTGGGCTGGAGGTCTGTGCCCCGTACGGCCTGGCGGATCTGCTGGGCGGGGTGTGGCGGCACAACCCGGCCCGGGTGGGCGTCACGCTGTCCCGGCAGCGACTTGCTCGCCACCGGCCCGCGCAACGCTGGCCCGGCGTGACAGTGATCGAGCCCGGCTGAGCCGGAAGTGGTCGCCCAGGGGTCAGTCGTCAGTCGCGGTCCGGGGCCCCGCAGGCACGGGCGTGGTTCGCGACCCTCTCAGGCGCGGGGCGGCATTCCGTAGATCCGCTCCACGTGCAGGCGCAGCACCAGCCGCCGGTCGGCGACCATGGTGTTGCGATAGTCGGCCCAGTCCGGGTGCTCGCCGCGAAGCGCCCGGTAGAGCCCCACCAGCTCCTCGACCGTGGCGTCGTCGACGTCGGCCGCCGGAGTGGTCAGCTCGGCCCGCCCCTCGACCACCGCGTACGCCCACCCGTCCTCGCTGCCGACGTGGAAGCTGGCCCGCGGGTCCCGACGAAGGTTGGCGGTCTTGGCTCGGCCGTCCGTGACGGACACCCGGATCAGGCCGGCCGCGCGGTCGAACGAGTAGACCACTGTGGACAGCTGGGGTCGCCCGTCGCGTTTGAGGGTGGCCAGCACGCCCATCGAGCGGCCGGCGATCAGGTCGGTCAACGCCTGCTGGGTGGGGTCCTCCGGCACGGCTTCCTCCAGGTGGCGCGGTCGGCTACGTCCATCCAAACATGACCGGCGTGCTCCCGCCCCCGATGCACCGCCGCCCGCCACGGACTGCGGGCCCCCACCGAGACCGGCGGGAGCCCGCAGTGATCGCAACGGTCAGCGCCGCTCGGCGGCCACCAGCTCGGCGAGCTGTACGGCGTTGAGGGCGGCGCCCTTGCGCAGGTTGTCGTTGGAGCAGAACAGCGCCAGCCCGTACTCGACGGTCTCGTCGGCGCGGATGCGGCCCACGTAGGTCGGGTCCTGCCCGGCGGCCTGCAGCGGCGTCGGCACGGCGGTCAGCGCGACCCCGGGCGCGTCGGCGAGCAGTTCGTGGGCCCGCTGCGGGGTGATCGGGCGGGCGAAGCGGGCGTTGATCTGGAGCGAGTGGCCGGTGAAGACCGGAACCCGGACACAGGTGCCGGAGACCTTGAGGTCGGGGATTTCCAGGATCTTGCGGCTCTCGTTGCGGAGCTTCTGCTCCTCGTCGGTCTCGAACGAGCCGTCGTCGACGATCGAGCCGGCCAGCGGCAGCACGTTGAAGGCGATCGGCTCGGCGAACGAGCGCGGCGCGGGGAACTCCACGGCCGACCCGTCGAAGGCGAGCCCGGCGGCGTGCTCGGCGACCTTGCGGACCTGCTCGTCCAGCTCGGCGACGCCAGCCAGGCCGGCGCCGGAGACCGCCTGGTACGTCGAGACGACCAGGCCGACCAGACCAGCCTCGGCGTGCAGCGGGCGCAGCACCGGCATCGCGGCCATCGTGGTGCAGTTGGGGTTGGCGATGATGCCCTTCGGGCGGTCGGCGGCGGCGTGCGGGTTGACCTCGGCGACCACCAGCGGCACCAGCGGGTCCATCCGGAACGCCGACGAGTTGTCGATCACCACGGCGCCGGCCTCGGCCACCCGGGGAGCCAACTCTCGGGCGGTGCCCTTACCGGCGGAAAAGAGCACGATGTCCAGCCCGGAGTAGTCCGCGGTCGCGGCGTCCTCGACGGTCACCTCGCCGTCGCGCCACGGCAGCGTCCGCCCGGCGGACCGCGCCGAGGCGAACAACCGCACCTGCTCCGCCGGGAACTCCCGCTCCGCCAGCACCTGCCGCATCACGCCACCGACCTGGCCGGTGGCCCCCACAATGCCGATCCTCATGCCCGGAGGCTACCCACCCCACCCCCGAAACCGGGACCCCTTTCCCACCCCCCGGGTCCCGCCTCACACCCACCCCCCACCACCACCTCCCCCACCTCACCCCCCTCCTCCCCCGTTGATCATGATGTTATTGC
>NZ_JBFAPG010000618.1:0-3083 GCF_040675595.1 Micromonospora sp. NPDC049580 | reverse complement strand
GGCCGCCCACCTCGGCGCCGAGCACGTTGTCCCGGCCCGGTGCGCGATGACCGCCGCTTTGGCCCGGTTTCCGTTCCGCTTCGACCCGGCGTTCCGTCCGCCGTTGGCGCTGCTGGGTGTGCGGCCGGCGACGGCCTGGGTCGCCGTCACCGACCAGGACCTCCTGATCCGGTACGGGCCGTGGCGGCTGCGCACCGGCCGGGACAACGTGCTCGGCGCCGAGGTGGGCGGCCCGTACCGCTGGTGGCGGGTGATCGGCCCGCACCTGTCGTTGGTCGACGGCGGCGTGAGCTTCGGCAGCAGCACGGCGGGCGGGGTCTGCCTGCGCTTCGGCGTACCGGTGCCGGCTCTGGCGCCCGGCGGCTGGCCCCGGCATCCGGCGGCCACGGTCACCGTTGCCGACCCGCCGGCCCTCGCTCGGCTGCTCGCCGGATGAGGACCTGCCCTGAGCAGGCCATCCGCGTACCCGGTTCCGCCGGTCGGACCGCCGGGCACCACCTACCGTCGGATCAGGACCTGCGAGGGTGGGACGGGCGATGGCTGACGAGCACCGGGCGAGACCGCGACGCTGGAACGGACGACGCCATACGCCGACGGGACCGGACCCGGCCCTGCGCGCCGCCCGCGACCCGGCCCGCCCGCACTCCGGCGGCCGGCGGGGTGTCGTGGTGCCCGAGCGGGTCGACAGTCCGGCCCGGTCGGCGCCGCCGGCCAGCCCGCTGCGCCGGTGGCTCTTCCAGCACCAGGTGCAGCCGCCCGGCCCGGAGGCCGAAGAGGGGCAGAGCCGCCGGCACCCCTGGTGGCAGGTGATGTGCCTGACCGGCGTGGACTACTTCTCCACCCTGTCCTACCTGCCGGGCATCGCGGCGGTGGCCGCTGGTGCGCTGTCCCCGCTGGCGACCATGCTGATCGTCGCGCTGACCCTGTTCGGCATGCTGCCCATGTACCGCCGGGTGGCCCAGGAGAGCCCGCACGGGCAGGGCTCGGTCGCGATGCTGGAACGGCTGCTGCCGTTCTGGCGGGGCAAGATCTTCGTGCTCGTGCTGCTCGGGTTCGTGGCCACCTCGTGGATCATCACGATCACCCTGTCCTCGGCCGACGCCACCGTGCACCTGCTGGAGAACCCGTACCTGCCGGACGCCCTGCACGGCCCGGCGGTGCCGGTGCTGGTCACCATGGCGCTGCTGCTCGTCCTCGGCGGCGTGTTCCTGCTCGGCTTCCGCGAGGCCGTCGTGGTGGCCATCCCGCTGGTGGCGGTCTTCCTCGTCCTCAACGCGGTGATCGTGGTGGTCGCGGTGACCCGGATCGTCGAGGACCCCGCCATCGTGTCGGACTGGACCACCGCGCTGACCGCGGGCGGCGGGGCGGGCCACGTCCTGATCACGGCCGTGCTGGCGTTCCCGCTGCTGGTGCTGGGGCTGTCCGGCTTCGAGACCGGCGTCAGCATGATGCCGCTGGTGTCGGCCGACGGCCCGGACCCGGCGGCCAGGCTGGCCGCCCGGATCCGCAACACCCGCCGGCTGCTCACCACCGCCGCGCTGATCATGTCGGTGTACCTGATCTCGACGACCTTCGTGACCACCGCGCTCATTCCCGCCGCCGAGTTCCGCCCGGGCGGCCCCGCGAACGGTCGGGCGCTGGCCTTCCTGGCGCACACCTATCTCGGCGAGGGTTTCGGCACCGTCTACGACGTGAGCAGCGTGCTCATCCTCTGGTTCGCCGGCGCTTCGGCCATGGCCGGCCTGATCAACATCGTGCCCCGCTACCTGCCCTCGTACGGCATGGCCCCGGAATGGGCGCGCGCGGTACGCCCGGTGGTGATCGTCTACACCGTGGTCAGCGTCGCCATCACGATCGCCTTCCGGGCCGACGTCAACGCCCAGGCCGGGGCGTACGCTACCGGCATCCTGGCGATGATGGTCTCCGGCGCGGTGGCGGTGACCATCTCCGCGGTCCGGCACCGCCAGCGCGCCGCCGGCATCGGCTTCACGGTGCTGACCCTGGTGCTGCTGTACGCGCTGTTGGAGAACGTCGTCGAGCAACCGGACGGGATCACCATCTCGGCGCTGTTCATTCTGGGCATCATCGTGGTGTCGCTGATCTCCCGCGTCACCCGGACGACGGAGCTGCGCGCCGAGCGGATCGAGTTCGACGAGCCGGCCCGCCGGTTCGTCGCCGATTCGCTGGCTCATGACGGGCAGTTGCACCTCATCGCCAACAAGCGGCAGAGCGGCTCAGCGAAGGAGTACACGATCAAGGAGCGGGCGCAGCGGAGCATCAACCCGGTGCCCGGGGCCGCGGACGTGCTGTTCCTGGAGATCGACGTGGTGGATCCGTCGGGGTTCAGCCAGGTGCTGCGGGTGCACGGCGTCGAGGTGGCCGGCTTCCGGGTGCTGCGGGCCAGCAGCCCGGCCGCGCCGAACGCGATCGCCGCGATCCTGCTGGCGCTGCGCGACGCCACCGGGGTACGCCCGCACGCGCACTTCGAGTGGTCGGAGGGCAGCCCGATCGCGCATCTGCTGCGCTACCTGATCCTCGGCCAGGGGGACACCCCGCCGGTGGTACGGGAGATCATTCGCCGTATCGAGCCCGACCCGCTGCGTCGGCCCGGCATCCACGTCGGCGGGTGAGCGCGCACCGTCTGGTGCCGTTGAAGATGAATGGCAGCACTGTTCACGTTCACACCTTCCTGTCCGTATTGCGCTTTAAGGTGACCCTTGGTGGAGGGCGCGCAGCCGGCCGGCGAGGTCGTCGGCGAAGAAGTCGAGGAAGCCGTCGGGGTGGCCGCCGGCGTTCTGCGGAACGACGTGGTCGAAGCCGGCGTCGACGTACGACCGGACCTTCGCCACGTGCGGCTCGGGGTCGGGGCCGACGGCGAAGAGCTCGCGGATGTGCTTCTCCTCCACGTGCGCGCTTGCCGCGTCGACGACACGCTCCCGATTCCGTCCGCCCGCTGACGCCGGTCGCTCGGGACCGACAAACGCCGCCCACGCCTCCGAGCCAGCCTCCTAGGACGCGCTGCGCGGTGTGACGGTGCCCGTCCGCGCTGCGCGGTGTGACGGTGCCCGCCCCGGGGCGGGCAC
>NZ_JBFAPG010000617.1:0-3130 GCF_040675595.1 Micromonospora sp. NPDC049580 | reverse complement strand
CACCAACCCGGACGCCTACTACGAGGGCTGGAACGACGAGGCCGGCCTGCGCCGCGAGGTGCTCGACCCGGCCGGCCCCGGCGGCGACGGGCAGGTGCTGCCGTCGCTGTGGGACGCCGTCGCCGACCGGGCCAGCCGCGCCCGGTACGTCGACCTGCCACCCGGCGGCGTGGTCCTGGTCAGCGGCGCGCTCCTGCTCGGTGGGGCGCTGCCCTTCGACGTGACCGTCCACCTTCAGCTGTCCCCGGCGGCGCTGCGCCGCCGCACCGGTCCGGCCGACGAGTGGACCCTGCCGGCCTTCGACCGCTACGCCGAGGAGGTGGTTCCCGCCAGCTTCGCCGACGTGGTGGTACGCGCCGACGACCCCCGTCACCCCGCGCTCGTGCAGGCCGGCGGCAGCTGAGAAATCGTCGGTTTGCGTGTCACGTCCGCCGGGTACTCGCCCGGCTCACAGAGCGTGGGTGACCGCCCGCGTACCGGATGCGACCGTTGACCGGGGCCCACGCCGCCGGCACCCGGTTCACCTTGAGCCACCAGGCCCAGGAAAGGCAGGCAGCGATGCTCGTCCACGACACGGTCGGTACGGGCCGATCCCAGACGGAGATCGACCAGATCCGGCACTCCCTGCAGGCGCGCTACGACGAGCTGACCGCCGAGTACGAGCAGGCCGTGCTGCAGAGCCAGGTGCTGCGTCTGGTGGAGGTCGGTGACACCGCCGGCGACGACCAGGCCGACAGCGGCACCAAGACGGCCGAGCGCGACACCGCGCAGTCCCTGCTGCGGACCATTCTCGACCGGCGCACCCAGTACGAGCACGCCCTGGGCCGCCTCGCCGAGGGCACGTACGGCTGGTGCGAGGGCTGCTCGGCGGCGATCCCGGTGGAGCGCCTGGAGATCTTCCCGGCCGCGACCACCTGCGTGACCTGCAAGCAGACCCGCGAGCGGCGGGCGGCCTGAGCGACGGCAGCGGTTGCCGGTCGGTTCACGGCACGATGGACTTCCCCCATGGGTGACATCCTGGTGGGCACCGCATCCTGGACCGACCGCACACTGCTCGACTCGGGCTGGTATCCCCAGACCGCGGACACGCCGGAGAAGCGCCTGGCGTACTACGCCCGGCAGTTTCCGCTGGTCGAGGTGGACGCGACCTACTACTCACCGCCCGCCGAGGCGACCGCACGGCTGTGGGCCGAGCGCACCCCGGCGGGCTTCACGTTCAACATCAAGGCCTTCAGCCTGCTCACCGGGCATCCCACCCGGGTCGGCGCGCTCTACAAGGACCTGCGGCCGGAGACGGACAAGAAGAACGTCTACCCCGACGACCTGCCCGCGCAGGCGTACGAGGAGGTGTGGACGCGTTTTCTGTCCGCGCTGGACCCGCTGGTCGAGGCGGGCAAGCTCGGGGCGCTGCTGTTCCAGTTCCCGCCCTGGTTCACGATCAAGCGGGCCAACAAGCAGTACCTGCTGGAGGTGGCGAAGCGCTGTGCGCCGCTGCGACCGGCCTACGAGTTCCGCCACGCGTCCTGGTTCGACGGCGACAACGCCGACGAGACCCTCGCCTTCCTCAGCGAGCACCGGCTGCCGTACGTCTGTGTGGACATGCCGCAGGGCCACCGCTCGTCGGTGCCCCCGGTGCTGGCCGCCACCGGCGACCTCGCGGTGATGCGCTTTCACGGCCACAGTGACAAGTGGACCAGCAAGGACATCCACGAGAAGTTCGGCTACCACTACTCCAAGCGGGAGCTGGCCGACTGGGCGCCGAAGCTGCGCGAGCTGGCCGACTCCGCCGGGCAGACCCACGTCCTCATGAACAATTGTTACCGGGACTTCGCCCAGACCAACGCGAAAACCCTCGCGAATCTCCTCGACGTCGGCTGACCTCACCCGATCCGGGTGGGGCCGGCTCACCCGCCCGACCGGCACGGTGGACACGGTGGGTACGGCCGCACGGAGGTGGCCGACGCCGGAGAGGACACGGAGGTGACGGGGGATGACGGTTCGAGTGGTGACGGATCGACGGCGGGGCGCCGTCCTGCACGTGGTCGGCACTGCCGACAACACCCGGCGCGCGCCACAGGGCACCCCGGTACGGGCCCGCCGCGGCCCGGTGGGGCCGCCGCGACGCGCTGACGACCGACGGTGGGACACGACGGAACGGGGGTCGACCGATGGCTGAAGCGATGATCTCCGCTTTCGAGAGTTCGCTGGACAAGACGAACCTGATCCTCAAGGACATCGAGAACGCCTACGGGTGGCCGAAGGAGCAGCGCAACCAGTCGTACGCGGCGCTGCGTACCGTGCTGCACCTGCTGCGCGACCGGTTGCCGGTCAACGAGAGCGTCGAGTTCGCCCAGCAGTTGCCGGTGCTGGTCCGGGGGATCTACTTCGACGGCTGGAACCCGTCGGACGTGCCGATCAAGCTCAACCGCGACGACTTCCTCTACGAGGTCCGGCAGGGCTTCCCGTACGACGTCGAGGGCGGCGCGGAGCGGGTGACGCAGGTGGTGCTGGACACCCTGCGTCGGCACGTCACCCAGGGCGAGTGGCAGGACGTGAAGGACACCATGCCGAAGAATCTCGCCACGTTCATGCCGTGACGCCGTGACGCGTGAGCCCGCCCGACGACGCCGTCGGGCGGGCTCAGCGCTCGGCCGCGTCGGCCTCGGCAGCGGAGGGCACCCGCGACACCGGATGACCGGCCGCGCGGGCCAGCGCCGCGAAGGCGACGGCGTCGGTGACGGCCGCGCCGCCGGGGTCGTTGTTGAAATAGACGTACGCCGGCTCGTCCGCGCCGAACGCGTCGGTGAGCCGGCGAACCCACGAGCCGAGCGCGGTACGCCCGTAGTGCGGCCACGGTCGGGCCCGCCCCTCGTGCAGCCGCAGGTAGCCGAAGTCGGTGGTACGCCAGCGGGGCGCCACCGGACGACCGAGGCGACCCGCCCAGACCAGCGCGGCCCGCCGCCGTTCCAGGACGGCACGGGTGGCGTCGGTCCACCATGACGGGTGCCGCGGCTCGACCGCCACCCGCACCTGCGCCGGGAACAGCCGCAGCGTCGCGTCGAGCGCCTCGACGTCCGCCCGCAGGTTCGGTGACCGGCTCGGGCCGGTGCTGCTGCAACTGCCACCGAAC
>NZ_JBFAPG010000616.1:0-3160 GCF_040675595.1 Micromonospora sp. NPDC049580 | reverse complement strand
GCCGCTGACGCGGTCCGCCCCGTTCGTCGTCAGGTGGGCAGTGGGCGCTGGTTGCGGCGCTTCTGCGCCCGGTCGTACGGCGGGAGCAGCTGGATCGGCGCGTCCACCATCTCCTGCGGTTCCTCGGTCAGCCGCTCGCCGTCGGTGGTCATCTCGGCAAGTTGCTCGGCGTCGCCGTAGTCGAGCCGGTCGAACGGGAGTTGGCCGGGCAGTTCGCCGACCGGTTTCCAGGTGATCGGCGGGCCGTCCTCGGTCTGGTCGTCATCCGTGGTCATGGCTGCCTCCTCTACCGAAACGGTAGGGGGCGTCGATGGGTAATGCGGGCGAATGGACTCATGTCCCATTTGCCCTCTCACGTCACCGGTAGGGTCCGCCGGTACAGGAAGAAGACCCGCTCGATCCGGGCGCCCGCGCTGCCCGAGTAGAACGGCACCGGCCCCACCCAGCCAATCTGCGCCTGGTCCACCCCCGCCGCACGCTGGTCGCGCAGGCAGCGTCGCAGCAGCACCCCGCCGATGCCCGAACCCTCGGCGGCGGGCGCGGTGCCCATCGGCCCGAACCAGCTCGGCCGGGACGACCCGTAGGCGGCGAAACCCAGCACCTCGCCGGTCCGCTCCGCCAGGTGGCAGCCCGCCCCCGCGCGGCCCACCGACCCGGCCAGCTCGCCGTCCCAGGCGCCACCGAAGGTGGACCGGGCGAACGCGGCCAGCGCCGGCAGGTCCGCGGGCTCCGCCCGGCGTACCGTGATGCCCTGCCCAGCCAGCCGTTGCTCCGCGGCCTCCGTGGACCGCAGGGCCGGTGACTCGTCGTACGACAGGTCCGCCGTCATGTTCCAGGCGGTCCGGTCCTGGTGGTAGCCGAGCGCCAGGGCGGCGCACACCGCTGGCGTGTACCGCACGTCGATGCCCGGCCAGGCGTAGTACGGCGGGTTTCCGGCGAGCAGCACCTCGGTGACGCCGCGCTCGGCGAGTGCCTGTTCGGCCCGCGACAGCAGCGCGCGGCCCACCCCCCGGCGGCGCTGCCCGGGGAGCACCGCGACCAGGTCCACGTGCCCGATGCCCACCTCGGCCGGCGACACCGAGCAGAGCAGCACCCCGACCAGGTCGTTCCCCCGGTACGCGCCCAGCCCGACCACCGCGCGGCCGGCAGCGGCCCGGGTCCACAGCACGTCCACGATGGCGGCCGCCTCGGCGGCGTCCTCGGGCAGGTCGAGCGCCTGCGCGCAGAACCGCGTCACGGTGGGCGCGAGGTCGGGGCTCAGTTCGGCGACGGTGATCTCGGCGTCCATGGTCGCCGACCCTAGATCACCTGCTGGCGGTGACCGGCCCCGCCCTCGTTCACCCCCGGGCGGCGCGAACGGCTGCGTACGCGTCGACCTGGCCGGCGCCGGTGACGTTCGCCGGGCCGCCGCAGGCGTCGGTGGGGTTGTCGGAACGGTACGTCGGCTCGGCCGGCGTCGCGGTGTCCCGCAGGATCTGCCGGGTCCTGGTCAGGTCCCCGACCAGCGCCGGGTTCGCCGACCACATGAGCGCGACCACTCCCGCCACCTGCGGGGTCGCCATCGACGTGCCGTCCAGCGCCGCGTACCCGCCGCCGGGCATGGCCGACACCACGCCCACCCCGGGCGCCAGCACGTCCGGTTTGCCCGTGCCGCCCGGCACCGGCCCGCGTGAGGAGAACTCGGCCACCCGCCGGTGCGCGTCCACCGCGCCCACGGTCAGCACGTTCGCGTACGGAGCGGGCGGGTCGTCGATCGACGCGCACCACGGGCCGGTGTTGCCGGCCGCGGCGACCACGAAGATCCCGGCGGCGTCCAGCGCCGTGGTGGCCGGGAGCAGGGCCTCCCGGTCGCAGCCCTCGATCGCCGGGCAGCCCCACGAGTTGGTCAGCACCTGCGGGGCGCGCTCTGGCCGGCCGTCGGTGAACGGATCACCGCCGGCCGGGAAGGGCGCCAGCATGAACTGGAGGCAGTCCAGGTAGTGCCCCGGGCTGCCCAGATTGCGGTCCAGGTTGACGCAGCCCACCCACTGCGCGTCCGGCGCCATCCCGATGCCGTCCCGCCCGACCGCGCTGCCCACCGTGTGGGTGCCGTGCCCGCCCTGGTCGTTCGGCGTCCGGGTGCCGTCCCACGGGTCGTACCAGGAGTCGTCCCCGCCACGGAACCCGGCCCGCAGCGCCGGATGGCCGCCGTCCACACCGGAGTCGGAGCTGCCGACCACGATTCCCCTGCCGGTCACCCCCAGCTGGGACCAGACGCGGTCCGCGCCGAGCTGACGGATGTTCCACTCCGGGCCGGTCGGCGCGGGCGCGGTGCCCCGGCTCTGCCCCGCCGGGGCCGGCAGCGGCCGCAGGCGCTGGCTGACCAGCACCCGAGCCACCTCGGGTCGCCGCGCGAGCCAGGCCCGTACGGCCGGTCCGCCATCCACCTCGACCGCGTTGACCAGGTAGTACGGCACCGGGTCGAGTCGTAGCCGCCCCGCCGTGCGGCGCAGGTCGGCCTGGCTGCGGTCGGCGGTGGTCACCAGCCGCCGGTAGACCTCCGCCGCCCGGGCGTCCCGTCCGGCCTGCCCGGGGACGCCGGCCGGGATGCCGCTCAGGTCGGCCTGCTCGCGCAGCACCACCAGCAGCCGCTCCCCGTACAGGCCGGGTTGGCCGGGCCCGACGTCGACGACACCCACGGTCACCAGCAGGACCGCCGCCGCCAGCGCGGCGACCCGGCGACTCGGGGTGCGTGCCGTCGGGCGGGCCAGCAGCACCGCGTACCCGATGGCGACCAGGACCGCGACGGCGAGGCCGGCGCCGGCGGCGGCCGCCACCCAGAACGGGACGTCCCGGGTGCCGATCAGCAGCAGGGTGATCTCTTCCGGGTCGGTGAAGGCCAGCGGGCCGAGCGCGGCCAGGCCCACCAGCCAGCCGGTCGCGGCCCGGCCGGCGCGTGCGGCGTCGGCCGGGTCGGCGGTGGGCCGCCGGGTCGCGGCCGGGTCGGCGGTCGGTCTCCAGGCCGCGGCAT
Source organism: Micromonospora sp. NPDC049580 (assembly GCF_040675595.1). Lineage (NCBI taxonomy): Bacteria > Bacillati > Actinomycetota > Actinomycetes > Micromonosporales > Micromonosporaceae > Micromonospora > Micromonospora sp. NPDC049580. The sequence continues at coordinate 150 of NZ_JBFAPG010000616.1, read as the reverse complement.
ACAGCGCCGCCAGCGCGAAGCCCGTCGGCGGCAGCGTCAGCAGGGCGGGCAACTGCGCGCCGGTGCACAAGGTGACGATCCTGTCCCGTGGCCGCTCGCTGGGCCACACCCTGGTGCTGCCGACCGAGGACAAGAACACCCAGACCCGTG
>NZ_JBFAPG010000615.1:0-3166 GCF_040675595.1 Micromonospora sp. NPDC049580 | reverse complement strand
GGCGTCGGCACCTGGATAACAAGCGAGCCGTAGCCGACGTTCCCGACGCTGTCCACCGCGGCGACGTACAGCGTGTTGGTGCCGTAGGCCGGCGTGGCCAGGGTCACCGAGACGGTCTTGCCGGTCCAGCCGAGGCTGGTGCCCGCCTCCGCCTCCTCGGTGGGCGGGCTGCTCCAGCCGTAGCGGAAGCTGACCACGTCCAGGTCCGGCGAGCGCAGCTTGTAGGTGTAGAGCTGGCCGGGCGGGGCGGGACTGGTGACCGCGTCGACGCTCACCGTGGGCGGCTGGTTGTCGATGGAGAACTCGCACCACGCCGACCACGGGCTGAGCAGGTAGCCGTCATCGCTGCGCGTCCGGAAGGCGTACGACTTTCCATTGGCCGTGCCGGTCACCGCAGCCGTGGTGGACCGGGCGCCGGCCGTGACGGTCGAGCCCGTCGGCGCGGTCATCCGCGGCGTGGTGCTGTCGTAGGTGCCCGAGGCGGGGATCTCCAACAGCTCGTACGCCGTCTGGAGGACCTGGCCGGCATCCGCGTCGGGGAAGACGGCGGAGAGGGTCGGCGCGGTGCCCAGGGTGACGCGGCCGCCCGTGACGCAGGCCGCACCGCCGGCCTGGAGTGCGGTGGGCTGGCTGGGCGCGGTGTCGTAGTCGACCACCAGGCGTGCCGTGCTCGGATCGAACTTCTTCCACCGGTCCACCGTGCTCTCGCCGGTCCCGGACGAGTCGCTGCACGCGCAGAGGCCGTAGGTGATCGAGGTCTGGTGAGCGGCCGCCGCGCTGCTGAGGCCGGCGGCGACGCTGCCGGCGAAGCGCACGTTCATCGGCGGCTGCGGCGAGTCGATGCAGCCCGTTGCGCGGACGTGTGAGCTCGCGGAGGCGCGCAGCGTGGTCAGCGCGGGCGCCCAGGCGGTGCGGGGGGTGCTCGTGATCGCGCCGGACTGGTAGAGGTAGGTCGGGGTGTCGAAGCAGGACCAGGTGTGGGTCGCCACCACCTGCACGTACGCCGACCTGATGATCTTGCCGCTGAGGGCGCTGATCGGGAACTCGAAGTAGGAGCGGTAGGTGACTCCGGAGTCGGCGTCCTTACCGACCCGGGCGGCCGTGGTGTCGCTGTTGGTGGAGTTGTTGCTGGTGGCGTACGCCCAGCGGGAAGGGCTGGCGGACCAGGCCGGGTCGATGTAGACCGGGAAGGTCGCCTTAGCCGGGTCGAGCAGGCCTGCCGACGGGCGCAGCACGAGGTCACCGGCCTCGTCGACGGCGGTCGACACGGGGGCGGTACGGGCGGCGACGCCGGGACCGGACGGCGAGGAGGCCGCCGCCGCACGAGGCGCGCCGACGGAGCCGGTCGAGTCCCACATCTCCGCCGTCGCGGCCCGTGCCACCTCGGCACCACCGGCGAGCGCCCGCAGCGAGCCGTCGGCCTCCCGCCGGACCCGCGCGTCACCGCCGAGGTCGAAGCGGATTTCCCGCAGCGCCGGGTTCGTCGCGGCCTGCGGGGTCTTCACCACGAGAACGTGGGTGAAGCCGGTGTGGGTGGCCGTCAGCACCAGGTCCACACCGGGCAGCACCTCGGGGTAGGTGGCCGCGTCCGCGGACACGGTCGGCGCGGGCAGCCCGCCCGGCCAGCCCAACGTCATCGTGCTCTTCCCGGTGGTCAACGTGGCCGCGGGACCGCGCCCACCGGCCGAGAACAGCACATTGGCCGGAGAGACCGCCGGCCGCAAGCCGGTGGCGTCGCGCCGCAGCGACAGGTCGACGTCGGACCAGGATCCGTCGCCCTGACGGATCCGCTGCGGAACGGCGGCGGTCTCGGCCACGAAGCCTCCGCCCGGCTTGGCGAAGACCTGGGTCAGCTCGGTGCGAGCGGAGACGACCTCCACCCGCTGGCCGGTACGCGTGGCCGTGGTGGTTGCCTGGACGGCCTCCCGGCCGGCCGTGCCGCGCGGGGCGGTGCCCTCCGTCACCGTCGCCGACGCGGCCGAGGCAGGCGCGGCGAGCAGAGTGACGCCGATGGACGCCGCGATCCCGGCGGCGAGCAGGCGGTGCGTGGATGGTCGGTGATGAGTGGACGGTCTCTGGATGTGGACAGCATGCATGGAGCGGCCAGTGGCCACCGCAACCCCCGTGGATGTAAGACAGCCAGACGGGGGAACTCTAGAGAGCGATATCGGCCACTGTCCACGTCTGTCACATCCGGTGAGCACAAATGGAGCGAGGTGCCGTATACGGCACAGCGGTGATCACGGGACCACGCACGGATACCGTCGACGGTAGGCTCACCTACCCGACCAGCCGTCGGAAGGTGATCGTGGTGGACGAGCCGACACGCGACGCCCTGCGACGGTCCCTCGGCACGCGGGCCCGGCGGTGGTTGCTCGTGGGCACCCTGGTGGTGGGGCTGTTCTGCGCCGTGGCGCTGGTCGCTGCCGCAGCGCCCACCGACCGGACGTTCGCCGCTCTCTCGGGCACGGTGCAGAGCGTGATGTCGGTCCTCACGCCACTCTTCGGCATCCTGCTCGTGCGCGACCTGCGTCGGGCGTCCGGCACCGTCCACGTCGTCCCGACGGTGCTCGCGGTGGTGCTGCCGGCCACGGTGATCGGCGTCGTGGGAGTGCTGATCTGCGCCGCGACGCTGGCCCTCACTCCCGCCGACGTCGCGGACGAGCCCTGGCGGCTCGCCGGAACTTTCGCGGTGGGCAGCGTGCTGGTGCAGATCGTCGCCGGCTTCGTGGGCACCGGGCTGGGCCTGCTGCTGCGGTCGCCGGTGGTCGCGTTCCTCGCCACGATCGTCCTGCCGCTGGCCCTGTTCGCGCTGCTGGGGGCCGTGGAAGCCCTGCGCCCGGCGCAGCCGTGGCTCACCCCGTTCGGCAGCGTGCGCAACCTGCTCTCCGGCGAGATGGGCGTGCTGCGGTGGGTGCAGTGGCTGTGCGTACTGCTGATCTGGGGTGTGGGTCTGAACACGGTCGGCGCCGCCGCGCTGCGCCGCCGCTGAGCAGCCCGACCGACCAACCGACGGCCGCGCGCACCAGGCGTGTGTGTCTTTCATCGAACGGTTCCGTTACGGGCCATTGACGCCCGTCGCACAGGGTGATCTGATCGCGCTCTCAGAGAATCTTTCATCTTTCGCTGGATGGGAGCCCCATGCCCAGGTTCCGCCGTACCGCGC
>NZ_JBFAPG010000614.1:0-3188 GCF_040675595.1 Micromonospora sp. NPDC049580 | reverse complement strand
GGCGGCGAGGCCGCCGGCCGAGACCAGGGCGGTGGTGGCTGCGGCGTCCCGCAGGAAGCGACGGCGGTCGAGGTTGGGCATGCGGATCTACTCCCCGTGCTCGGGTGATCGGTCGGCACGAGCCAACCAGCGCCCCCGCGTCCCAGTCCAAGATCGAAGGGTGCCAGCTCCCATATGGCATGGCATATCGTGCCTGCTCAACGACTGCCCTTCGGCGCTCGGACGCTCGGAAAACTCAGTCGCCGCGCAGCGCCTCGACGGCCGTGCGGGCGGCCGTTCCCATCGCCAGGTCCACGTCGATCCGGCGCGGGGTCAGCTCGTCGGCGCGGGCGAAGACGGCGATTGCGTACCGGCCGCCGTCGGGATATTCGGCGACGCCGGCCTCCAGGTGCAGGCCGGGCAGGGTGCCGGTCTTGCCGGAGACCCGGACGCCGGGCGGGAAGCCGGCGGCCAGCCGGGTCCAGAAGAGCTGCCGGGCCATCCAGCCGCGGACCATCGCGCAGGCCGCCGGCGGCCCGGCCTCGTCCCGCCAGATCAGGGTGAGCAGCCGGGTGATCTCCCGGGCGGTGCTGCTGGTGGTGTGCGCGGGGTCGAAGACCCGCATCGCCTGGACCCGCTCCGCCGGCAGCGTCGGGAAGATCCGGGCGAACTCCGCCTCGGTCCGCGCCCCCACGTCGGCGAGCATCATCTCGACCAGCTCCCGAGGACCGCCGAGAACGCGGGTGCGGGTGAGGCCCAGCTCGGCGGCGAGCATCGGCAGCAGGTCCGGGCCGACCCGGCGCAGCAGCAGGTCGGCGGCCGTGTTGTCGCTGACCGACATGGCGAAGTACGCGAGGTCGCGCAGCGACACCTCGGCGTCGTCGACGCAGCCGGCCAGCCCCCACCCGCCGAGCCGGTCGGCGGCGGTGACCAGGACCCGTTCGGTGGGGTCGAGCTGGCCGGCGTCGACCTGCCGGGCGAACTCCAGCACCAGCAGGATCTTGAAGATCGACGCGATCACCACCTGCTCGTCGGCCCGCACCCCGACCTGCCGGTCCACCGCGTCCGGGTCGACCGCGTCCACGGCGTCCAGGTCCACGGCGTCCAGGTCCACGGCGTGCAGGCTGGCGGTCACCCCGACGCCCGCGAAGATGGCCTCGATCCGCTCCCTGACGTCCACCCGGGCACGGTATCCAGTGGCGGTGCTCCGCCGCTGGCGTAGGGTCCGGGCCGTGGACCTGCTCCGGCACCTGCGGCACTTCGTGGTGGTCGCCCACGAGCTGCACTTCGGGCGGGCGGCGGATCTGCTCGGGATGGCCCAGCCGCCGTTGAGTCAGTCGATCCAGCGGCTGGAACGGGAACTCGCGGTCGAGCTGTTCGACCGCTCCCGCCGCCAGGTGCGGCTCACCACCGCCGGCGGTCTGCTGCTCGCCGAGGCGGAGGAACTGCTCGCCGGCGAGGGCCGGCTGCGCAACCTCATGGGGCAGGTCCGCGCGGGCGAACTGGGCATCCTGCGTGCGGGTGTGCCGCCGGAGACCCCGGCGGTGACGCTGCGCGCGCTGCTGGACCAGCTCACCGGCCGGGCGCCCGGCCTGGACGTGGAGTTGCACGAGCTGACCACCGCCGAGCAGGTGCGGATGCTCACCGAGCGGCGGTTGGACGTGGGGCTCGTGCACCATCCGGTCGAGGCGGACGGGCTGCGCTTCGGCGCCCCGGTGGACGTACCCCTGGGGGTGTTGCTGCCGCGGACCTCGCCGCTGGCCCGCGGCCGGGAGGTGCCGCTCGCGGCGCTGGCCGGCCTTGACCTGGTGGCCGCGCCCCGGGCCACCGCGCCGGGCTGGCACGACCACCTGCTCACGGTGTGCCGGCGGCACGGGTGGCGGCCGGAGCGGGTGCGGCCGGCACGCAACCCGGAATTCCTGTTCGGGCTGGTGCTGGCCGGCGGTGGGGTGGCCGTGGAGCCGGCGACGCTGGCCCGCCGGGAACCCCGGATCGCGTGGCGACCGATCGCCGACACCTCGCTGACGAAGCGCACCTCGGCGGTCTGGCCGCAACGGTCGGCGCATCCGGCGGCCCCGATGGTCGGGCAGCTCGCCGCCGAGGTGCTGGCCGTCGCCGAGCCGGCGCCGCCCACGCCGCCCTCGGTGCCGGCGGCACGGCCCTGGCCGGTGTTGTTCGACACAACCGGGTGAAGCGGGCCAACGTTGCGCTCGTCACCTCGCGTTGGACGGTGAATCGTCCACCCGCGCGGGTATGGATGATGGGTAACGAAGACGCGAAGGAGCCGCAGTGGCAGTCACGATTCCTGATATCAGCCTGAACGACGGCACCACCATCCCGCAGCTCGGCTTCGGGGTGTTCCAGATCGAGCCGAAGGACACCGTCGCGGCGGTGACCACGGCCCTGGAGACGGGCTACCGGCACATCGACACCGCCGAGATGTACGGCAACGAGGCCGAGGTCGGCGAGGCGATCCGCATGTCCGGCCTCGACCGGGGCGACGTCTACGTGACCAGCAAGCTGAACAACGGCTTCCACCTCCCGGACGACGCGCGCAAGGCGTTCGACTCGACGCTGGCCGCGTTGAAGATGGATTACATCGACCTGTTCCTGATCCACTGGCCGCTGCCGACGCTGTACGACGGCGACTACGTCTCGACCTGGAAGGTGCTGGAGGAGTTCCAGCGCGACGGTCGGGCCCGCTCGATCGGCGTGTCGAACTTCCAGGTGGCGCACCTGCGGCGGCTGGCCGACGAGGCGAGCGTGGTGCCGGCGGTCAACCAGATCGAGGCGCACCCGTACTTCACCAACGACGAGGTCCGCGCCTACGGCCGCGAGCACGACATCGCCACCGAGGCGTGGTCGCCGATCGCGCAGGGCAAGGTGCTCGACGACCCGACGGTGGTCGACATCGCCGAGCAGCTCGGTCGCACCCCGGCCCAGGTGGTACTGCGCTGGCACGTGCAGCGCGGCGACATCATCTTCCCGAAGTCGACCACCCCGAAGCGGATCGAGGAGAACACCCGCATCTTCGACTTCGAGCTGGACGACGCGGCGATGGAGCGGATCACCGCACTGAACAAGGGCGAGGCCGGGCGGCAGGGCCCGAACCCGGACACCTTCGCCTACGTGCCCCGCTGACCTGAGCCCGCCGCCCGGCGGGCACCTGTCCTTCGAGCGCCATACCGCAGAGTCGTCCGGACGACTCT
>NZ_JBFAPG010000613.1:0-3199 GCF_040675595.1 Micromonospora sp. NPDC049580 | reverse complement strand
CGGCAGTGTGCTGTTCGGCTCGATGGTCATCGTCAGCGCGTACGTGGTGGGCGCGGTGGTCGGTGATGTGGTGGTGCCGGCCATCGCGCGGGGCGAGGTGGGCGTCGGCACCCTGGCGCTGGCGGCGGTCGCCCTGTTCGGGATCAGCGTGCTGCGGGTGGTGGGCATCTTCGGCCGCCGGCTCGGCGCGGGCTACATGCAGTACCGGCTCCAGGCCGCCTACCGCCGCCGGGTCACCCGCCGCTACCTGGACCTGCCGCTGTCGTGGCACCACCGCAACGCCACCGGCACGCTGCTCTCCAACGCCAACTCCGACGTGGAGGCGGCCTGGTATCCGATCGCTCCGCTGCCCTTCGCGGTGGGCACGCTGGTGATGCTGGTCGGCGCGATCGTCTCGCTGTTCGCCACCGACTGGGCCCTCGCCCTGGTCGGCCTCGCGGTCTTTCCCGCGCTGTTCGCGCTCAACGTGGTCTACTCGCGCCGGATGGCGCCCCGGCAGGCCCGGGCGCAGCGGTTGCGCGCCGAGGTCAGTGGCATCGCGCACGAGAGCTTCGACGGCGCGTTGGTGGTCAAGACGATGGGCCGCGAGGCGCAGGAGACGGCCCGGTTCGCCGGTCGCGCCGGCGAACTGCGCGACGCGTTGATCGCGGTCGGCCGGCTGCGGGGCGTCTTCGACCCGCTGCTGGAGACGCTGCCCAGCCTCGGCACCCTCGCGGTGCTGGTGGTCGGGGCGTTCCGCCTGCGCGAGGGCGCGATCAGCGTCACCGAGCTGGTCAGCGTCGCGTTCCTCTTCACCGTGCTGGCCTTCCCGGTGCGGGCCATCGGCTGGGTGCTGGCCGAGCTGCCGCGCAGCGTCGCCGGCTGGGACCGGGTGCGCCGGGTGCTCGACGCCACCGGCGAGATGCCGTACGGGCAGCACGTGCTCGACCCGGCCACCCCGGGGCCGGCCACGCTCACGTTCACCGACGTGCACTTCTCCTACCCGCCGGCCGAGGCGCACCAGCCCGGCGCGCAGGTGCTCGGCGAGGTCGGCTTCACCGTGCCGGCCGGCCGCACGGTCGCGCTGGTCGGGCCGACCGGCGCCGGCAAGTCCACCATCGCCTCGCTGGCCGTACGCCTGGTCGACCCGGACTCCGGCGTCGTCGAGCTGGACGGCGTGAATGTGCGCGACCTGACCGCCGCGTCGCTGGCCGGCACGGTCGCGCTGGTCGCGCAGGTGCCGTTCGTCTTCGACGACACCGTGCGGGCCAACGTCGCCCTGGACCGGGCGGGCATTGACGACGAGGACGTCTGGGCGGCGCTGCGCCTGGCCGAGGCGGACGGGTTCGTCGCCGCGCTGCCGGAGGGCCTGGACACGATGGTCGGCGAGCGGGGCACCTCGCTCTCCGGCGGCCAGCGGCAGCGGCTCACGCTGGCCCGCGCGCTGGCCGGTCGGCCACGCCTGCTGGTGCTCGACGACGCGACGAGCGCCGTGGATCCCCGTGTGGAGGCGGCCATCCTCGCCGGTCTGCGGGCGTCGGCGGGCGAGCCGGGAGTGCCGGCCGCGTCGATCCTGGTGGTGGCGTACCGCCGGGCGACCATCGCCCTCGCCGACGAGGTCGTCTACGTGGAGCAGGGCCGGGTGGTCGCCCGGGGCACGCACACCGAGCTGCTGGCCACCGTCGGAGGGTACGTGGACCTGGTCACCGCGTACGAGCAGGCGGAGGTCGACCGCGCGCAGGAGCGCGCGTACGACGACGAGGTGGCGCAGCTGCCGTCGGGCCTGGAGATCGAGGTGGACCGGTGAGCGCGAGGAGTGCAGCGCAGCGGAGCCCCGCAGTCGCGAACGAAAGGCAAGACCGGTGAGTACGACGGTGACGAATGACGAGCGGGACGCGCGGACGGAGACGACCTGGCAGACCCTGCGGCGGGGGTTGGCGCTCTCCCCGGAGCTGCGGACCGGCCTGGCCGCCACGCTGGGCCTGGCCCTGGTCTACATGGTGGGCCGGGTGGCCGTTCCGGTCGCGGTGCAGCAGGGCATCGACCGCGGCATCGTCGGCGGTCTGAACCTCGACGTGGTCTGGTCGGTGGTGGCGGTCACCGCGGCGATCCTCGTGGTCACCACGGCCTGCGGCTATCTGATGATGCGCCGGCTGTTCACGGTCAGCGAGACGGCGTTGGCGAATGTGCGGACGCGGGCGTTCCGGCACGTGCACGACCTGTCGATGTTGCACCAGCAGTCGGAGCGGCGTGGGTCGCTGGTCTCGCGGGTGACCAGCGACGTCGACCAGATCACCCAGTTCCTCCAGTGGGGTGGGGTGATCCTGCTGGTCAACCTGGGTCAGCTGGTGGTGACGACGGCCGTCATGCTGGCGTACTCCTGGCAGCTGACCCTGGTGGTGCTGGTGGCGTTCCTGCCGGCGGTGCTCGTCATCCGACAGTTGCAGCGTCGCCTCGGCGCGGCGTACGCGACGGTGCGTCAGCGCACCGGCACGCTGCTGGGCGCGGTCGGCGAGAGCGTCGTGGGCGCGCCGGTGATCCGGGCGTACGGCATCGCGGGGCGCACGGCCCGGCGGTTGGACGACGCCATCGACAATCAGCGCCTGGCGCAGCAGCGGGCGATCCGGATCAGCATCGTGGGCAGTTCGGTCGGCGAGCTCGCGGCCGGGTTGGCGCTGGCGGGCGTGGTGGTGCTCGGGGTGACGTTGGGGGTGGACGGCACGCTGTCGATCGGCCAGCTGACCGCCTTCCTCTTCCTGGTGACGCTGTTCATCCAGCCGGTGCAGATCGCCACCGAGGTGCTCAACGAGGCGCAGAACGCGATCGCGGGCTGGCGGCGGGTGCTGGACGTACTCGACGTGGCCCCGGATGTGGCGGACCCGGGGGAGCAGGGACGGGACCTGCCGGCTGGTCCGTTGGACATCCGGTTCGCCGGGGTGCGGTTCGCCTATCCGGGTGGCCCGCCGGTGCTGCACGACATCGACCTGGAGATCCCGGCGAAGAGCCGGGTCGCGGTGGTCGGCGAGACGGGCAGCGGCAAGACGACCTTCGCGAAGCTGCTCACCCGCCTGATGGACCCGTCGGCGGGAGCGGTGCTGCTGTCCGGGGTGCCGCTGGCGCAGGTGCGGTTCGACTCGCTGCGCTCCCGGGTGGTGATGGTGCCGCAGGACGGGTTCCTCTTCGACGCGACGGTGGGGGACAACGTCCGGTTCGCCCGGCC
>NZ_JBFAPG010000612.1:0-3203 GCF_040675595.1 Micromonospora sp. NPDC049580 | reverse complement strand
CGCGCAGCACCCGGGGCAGCACGGCCACCCGGTCCAGCGCGGCAGCCACGCCGTGGACCTCGGCGCCCGGCTGCTCGGCCGGCCGTACGCGATGCCGGTCGGGGTCGCGCCGATGGCGTACCAGCGGCTCGTGCACCCGGACGGGGAACTGGGCCTCGCGGCGGCGGCCGGCGCGGCCGGCGTGCCGTATCTGGCGAGCACGTTGAGCAGCACGCCGATCGAGGAGATCACCGGAGCCGGTGCGGAGGTCTGGTTCCAGCTCTACTGGCTGCGCGACCGGGCGCTGGTCCGCGATCTCCTGGACCGGGTCGTGGCGGCGGGCTGCCACGCGCTGGTGGTCACCGTGGACGTTCCGGTGCTCGGTCGACGCCCACGCGACCTGCGCAACGCGTTCCGCCTCCCGGCCGAGGTGGTCGCCGCGAACCTGCCGCACGGCCGGGACGCCCTGGCGCACGCCGGCGCCCCCGGTGTGTCCGCCATCGCCGCGCACACCGACGCGTCGTTCGAGTCCGCCCTGCGCTGGGCGGATCTGGCCTGGCTGCGTGAGCACGTCGACCTGCCGCTGGTCGTCAAGGGGGTGCTGGATCCCCGCGACGCGGTCGAGGCGGTGCGGATCGGGGCGGACGCGGTGGTGGTGTCCAACCACGGCGGGCGTCAGTTGGACGGGGCGCCGGCCAGCGTCACCATGCTGCCGGAGGTCGTGGACGCCGTCGGCGACGGTGGGCAGGTGCTGCTGGACAGCGGCATCCGTGGAGGCACCGACGTGCTGCGGGCGCTGGCGTTGGGCGCGGCGGGCGTCCTGGTGCTGATCGCCCAGATGATCCCGGGCATCATCATGGCGATGGGCTTCTACGCCATCTACCTCACCCTCGGCGTCCTCAACACGCTGCCGGGCCTGATCCTGGCCGACACGACACTCGCGGTGCCGTTCGCCGTACTGATCTTCACGGCCTTCATGTCCGGCATCCCCGACGAGCTGCTCCAGGCCGCCGTGGTCGACGGCGCGGGACGGCTGCGTACCTTCTGGTCGATCGTGCTGCCGGTCAGCCGGAACTCGATCGTCACGGTGTCGCTCTTCGCGTTCCTGTGGTCCTGGTCGGACTTCATCTTCGCCTCGACCCTGGCCGGCGGTGGCGACCACCAGCCGATCACCCTCGGCATCTACCACTACATCGGCAACAACAACCAGCAGTGGAACGCCATCATGGCCACCGCCGTCGTCGCCTCGATCCCCGCCGCCGTGCTGCTGATCCTGGCGCAGCGGTACGTCTCGATGGGCGTGACCGCCGGCGCCGTCAAGGATTGACCATCCGCGGCGGTCGAGGACTGACCACCCGCACCACAGAAAGGCACCCGCCACCCATGACCGTCGCCCCGTCCGGTCCGGAGTTCGCCATCCAGGACATCCCGTTCAGCTACCGCGGATCCTGGTTCAACATCTCCCCGGTGGTAGCCGAGAAGACGTACGCCGACGACCTGCACCTGGTGTCGCACCAGACCGGGCTGCACCCGGTGCTGCGCCTCTCCCCCACGGCCGCGGGCACCACGGTCGTGGCCACGCCCGCGCTGCTGACCTGGCGTGCCGGTCCCGGTCGGATCGAGGCCGCCTACGACGCACCCGACACCCTGCGGATCCGGGGCCGGCACCTCGGCCTGCGGATCGCCGCGGCCGCGGGCACCCTCACCCCGTTCAGCGGCACCTACCTCTACCTCGACCCGGTCGACGGCTCACACGTCTTCACCTCGTACGAGACCGGGCGCCGCTACCGGGTCACGGTGCTCTCCGGCGCGCTGCGTCGCGCCGACGGCGTCGAGGCGCTCGGCACCGCCGACCGCTGCCTGGACCTCCCCGGCGACCAACCCTGGGAGATCGCCATCGAGGAGTACGCCACCGCCCGCCGGCCGTACGCCGCCGCCGTCCCCTTCGACCGGGTGTGCCGCGACCGCAGCGCCGAGTTCGCCGCGTTCGTCGACGCCGTCGCGCCGTGGCGCGGCGCGGACACCCCGGCCGCCGAACTGGCCGCGTACGTGCTGTGGTCCGCCACCGTCGCCCCGGCGGGCTTCGTCACCCGGCCCGCCGTCCTGATGTCCAAGCACTGGATGGACAAGGTGTGGAGCTGGGACCACTGCTTCAACGCGATCGCGCTCGCGGCCGGTGAGCCGGAGCTGGCCTGGCACCAGTTCCACCTGCCCTTCGACCACCAGGACGGCGCGGGTGCCCTGCCCGACTCGGTCACCCACTCGGAGGTGCTGCACAACTACGTCAAGCCCCCCATCCACGGCTGGGCCCTGCGTCACCTGCGCCGACGCCTCCCCCAGTCACCGGACCGGGCGGCGCTCGCGCAGACGTACGACCGGCTGGCCCGCTGGACCGGGTTCTGGCTCGACGCGCGCCGCGCGCCCGGCCACGACCTGCCGCACTACCAGCACGGCAACGACAGCGGCTGGGACAACGCCACCACGTTCGACGAGGGCCGGGTCGTGCAGACCGCCGACCTGGCCGCGTTCCTGGTCTCCCAGCTGCGGTGCCTGGCCGACCTCGCCACCGAGCTGGGCGAACCTGCCGACCGGTGGTCCCGGGAGGCCGACCGGATCCGGAAGGCCATGATCGGGCAGCTGTGGGACGGCGAGCGCTTCACCGCCCGCAGCCCGCACACCGGGCAGCGGCGGACAAGCCGCAGCCTGCTCGACCTGATGCCGGTCGCTCTCGGCGCCGACCTGCCCGCCCCGATCGCCGACGCGCTGGCCCGGGGCGTCGAGACCCACCTCACCACGCACGGGCTGGCCACCGAACCGACGGACTCGGCCCACTACCTCGCCGACGGCTACTGGCGGGGCCCGATCTGGGCGCCCTCCACCGTGCTGGTCGAGGACGGTCTGCGGCGGGCCGGGCACACCGCGATCGCCGACGACATCAGCCAGCGCTTCCTCGCGCTGTGTGAGAAGTCCGGTTTCGCGGAGAACTTCGACGCCGAGACCGGCGCCGGGCTGCGGGATCGCGCGTACACCTGGACGGCCAGCAGCTACCTCATCCTCGCGGCCGCTCAGGAGGAACGCCGAGCCGCGCGGCGGTAGCCGGCCAGCGTGGGCCCCCCCCCAGGGGGGGGCCCCCCCGCCGGGGGGGGGGGCGTGGGGCCGGGCCCGGCCGGGGCTGGGCCGCAGCGCGGTGGGGGGGGGGTGGTGGCGATGCCGCGGCACCCGGC
>NZ_JBFAPG010000611.1:0-3206 GCF_040675595.1 Micromonospora sp. NPDC049580 | reverse complement strand
TTCGGCGCGCCCCGGCAAAGGCAGCCGGTCGACAGCTGCCGACGGCACACCAGCCGTCAGGAAGGGACCACCACCATGGATCACCAGACCAACCGCTCGGAGCCGACAGCGACCTCCGAGTCGGTCAGTCGGCGCGGACTGCTGCGCGCCGCGACCGTCTCCGCCGCCGCCGTCGGCGCCGCCGGGCTCCTCGCCGGGCCGGCGAACGCCGCGCCCGCAGGCGACACCGCCGCCCGGGGCCAGTCCCACGGCCGGCGTCGGGTGCCGGTGGACCGCATCAGCATCCAGCTCTACACGGTGCGCGACCAGCTCGCCGCCGACCTGCCGGGCACCCTGACCGCCCTGCGGCGCATCGGTTACCGGCGGGTGGAGCACGCCGGCTTCGTGGGGCGTACGGCGGCGGAGTTCCGGGCCGCGCTCGACGCGGCCGGGCTGCGCGCCACGTCCGGGCACACCGGCATCCCGCAGCCGTTCGACGCCGCCACCTGGGAACGTGCCCTCGCGGACGCCAACACGGTGGGCTGCAAGAAGATCGTCCACCCGTACTTCGGTCGGGACGCCCAGGGGCGTCCGTACCGGGACCCCGCCGTCTACCGTGCCCTGGCCCGGGATCTCAACCAGGCGGGCCGGCTGGCCGAGCGCGCCGGGCTCGATTTCGGCTACCACAACCACCAGTTGGAGTTCGTGCCGCTGACCGACGGCTCGACCGGCTTCGAGATCCTCACCGGGCAGACCGATCCCCGGCTGGTCCACTTCGAACTCGACCTGTACTGGACCTGGCGGGGCGCACACGACCCGGTCGACGTGATCCGGGCCAACCGCGGCCGGATCCGCCAGGTGCACGTCAAGGACCTGGACGTCGAGGGCGGCTTCGCGGACCTGGGCGACGGCGTCATCGACTTCGGCCGGATCTTCGACCACGAGCGGGAGGCGGGCATCGAGGAGTACATCGTGGAGCGCGACGACGCGGGCACCCCGCCGCGCGCCCCCGCCGACGCCCTTGACACCGCCCGGGTCGGCTTCGACTACCTCACCGCACTCCGGTACTGACCACCTCGGGGGACTACCTGATGATGAACCGGACCGCTTTCCTGTCCGCCCTGCTCCTGGTGTCGGCCGGCCTGGTCGCGCCGACGACGGCGGCAGCCGCCGCGCCGGCGGCCCCGCCGCCGGACAGCAGCTTCCAGAAGGTGACGCTCAACGACTTCCCCGGCGAGCCGATGAGCCTCGCCGTCCTGCCCGACCTGCGGGTGCTGCACACCTCCCGGACCGGCGAGGTCCGCATCCATGACCCGCGCACCGGGCTGAACACCATCGCCGCCGACATCCCGGTTTACGAGCACGACGAGGAGGGGTTGCAGGGCGTCGCCATCGACCCGAACTTCGCCCAGAACAAGTGGGTGTACCTCTACTACTCGCCGCCGCTGGACACGCCGGTGGACGACCCGGCGACCCCCGACGTCAACGAGGGGGACGCGCCGGCGGTCGGCACCGAGGCCGACTGGCAGCGGTTCCGGGGCGCGCTGCGGCTGTCCCGGTTCAAGCTGGACGGGATGAAGCTGAACCTCGCCAGCGAGCAGCAGATCATCGACGTGCCGACCGATCGGGGCATCTGCTGCCACGTCGGCGGCCAGATCGACTTCGACAGCAAGGGCAACCTGTACCTGTCGACCGGTGACGACACCAACCCGTTCGCCTCCGACGGCTACGTCCCGATCGACGAGCGGGCCGACCGCAACCCGGCGTACGACGCCCAGCGCACCGCGGCCAACACCAACGACCTGCGCGGCAAGCTGCTGCGCATCAAGGTGAAGGCCGGTGGCGGTTACACGGTGCCGGCCGGCAACCTGTTCAAGCCGGGCACGGCGCAGACCCGCCCGGAGATCTACGCGATGGGGCTGCGCAACGCGTTCCGGTTCGCCGTCGACCGGCGTACGGACAACGTGTACCTGGGCGACTACTCCCCCGACGCCTCCACCGCGAACCCGGCGCGCGGGCCGGCCGGACACGGCCGGTGGATGCTGATCGACAAGCCGGCGAACTACGGCTGGCCGTACTGCGTGACGCCGACGATCGCCTACCGCGACTACGACTTCGCCACCGGCGAGTCCGGTCCGAAGTTCAACTGCAAGCGACCGGTCAACGACTCACCGCACAACACCGGCAAGCGGCAACTGCCGCCGGTCCAGGCCCCGCAGGTCTGGTACGCGGCCGCCGCCTCGGCCGAGTTCCCGCAGCTGGGCACCGGCGGCATCGCCCCGATGGGCGGCCCAGCGTACGACTACGACGGGACCAGCACGTCGCGTACCCGGTGGCCGGCCTACTACGACGGGGTGCCGCTGTTCTACGAGTGGACCCGGGACTACATCAAGGAGTTCCGCCTCGACTCCGACGGGGACGTGCAGGACATCCGGCCGGTGGCGCCGTCGCTGGTGGTGGACAACCCGATGGACATGGAGTTCGGTCCGGACGGCGCGCTCTACGTGCTGGAGTACGGGGACGGCTACTTCGCCGAGAACCCGGACGCCCAGCTGTCCCGGATCGACTTCGTCCGCGGCAACCGGACGCCGATCCCGAAGATCAGCGGTACCCCGACCGTCGGGCAGGCCCCGCTGACCGTCGCGTTCTCCAGCGCCGGCACCACCGACCCGGACGGTGACAAGCTGAGCTACGCGTGGGACTTCAACGCGGACGGCTCGGTGGACAGCACCGACGCCAACCCGACCTGGACGTTCCAGGAGAACGGCTCGTACACGCCGACGCTGAAGGTGACCGACCGCACCGGGCGGTCCGCCTCGGCGACCCTGCCGCTGCTGGTCGGACCGACCGCGCCGATCATCGAGTTCGTCGCCCCGGTGGCCGGGCAGCCGTTCCAGTTCGGGCAGACCGTCGCGTACGAGGTGAAGGTCACCGACGACCTGCCGGTGGACTGCTCCCGGGTGAAGGTCACCTACGTGCTCGGGCACGACCAGCACGGGCACCCGCTCTCCACGGCGACGGGGTGCTCCGGGACGATCCCCACCTTCGTGGATGGTGGGCACAGCGGCGCGGACAATCTCACCGCGGTCTTCGTCGCCGAGTACACCGACGCGCCGACGGAGCCCGGTGTGCCGCCGCAGACCGCCACGGCGACGGTCGTGCTGGATCCCACCCCGGTGGCCGGCCTGGCCGGCTGACCCACGCACGACGAGCGGCGGCGGCCGGAG
>NZ_JBFAPG010000610.1:0-3206 GCF_040675595.1 Micromonospora sp. NPDC049580 | reverse complement strand
TTCGTGCCGGGGCCGCACCTGCCCCGCCCCAGATCTTGGACAGTTTCCGTTACGAGCGAACGGAAACTGTCCAAGATCTCCACGACAGTTAGGGGGAGCGCTGTGCCGGACAAGCCACCCGATCGGAAGCCCGAGCCGA
This sequence comes from Micromonospora sp. NPDC049580, assembly GCF_040675595.1. NCBI lineage: Bacteria > Bacillati > Actinomycetota > Actinomycetes > Micromonosporales > Micromonosporaceae > Micromonospora > Micromonospora sp. NPDC049580. Next base: position 3,067 of record NZ_JBFAPG010000610.1, on the reverse strand, counting down.
AGCCCGAACCGGCACCGCCGTCGTCACCGGGCGTGCCCTGGCCACGCAGGAACCATCGTTCCGCTGACCGTCCCAGGAGATGAAGCCCGGCGCCGCCGCTGGTCACGCGTCCGTCCGGGGCCGCCATCACCCGCCCGTCACGTCCGCTGCCCTTGTGCGGTGTGAGCCCCACTTGACAGGACCGAAACAGAAGAGACCCGGACCGGAAACCGTCCGGCGGCACGCTTTCGGGACATGACAGACGGTGCATGGCCGGCAACTCGACCGGGGCGTACGCCCCGGGAGGTGGCGACGCACTGCCCGTACTGCGCCCTTCAGTGCGGCATGACGCTGCGCGAGGACGACACCGGGGTGAGCGTGCTCCCCCGCCAGTTTCCCACCAACCGGGGCGGGCTCTGCCAGAAGGGCTGGACCTCCGCCGAACTGCTCGACCACCCGGACCGGCTGACCACCCCGCTGCTGCGCGACCCGGTCAGCGGCGAGCTGCGCCCGGCGACCTGGGACGCCGCGCTGGACCGGATCGTCACCGGCCTGCGCGCCATCCAGGACAGCTCCGGTCGGGACGCGGTCGCCGTCTTCGGCGGCGGCGGGCTGACCAACGAGAAGGCGTACGCGCTGGGGAAGTTCGCCCGGGTCGCGCTGCGCACCCGCAACATCGACTACAACGGACGGTTCTGCATGTCCTCGGCGGCTGCCGCCGGGCTGCGCGCCTTCGGTGTCGACCGGGGGCTGCCGTTTCCGCTGGCCGACCTCGGCCGGGCCGACACCCTGCTGTTGGTCGGCGCCAACCCGGCGGAGACCATGCCGCCGCTGGTGCGCTGGCTCACCGAGCAGCGCCGGGGCGGCGGCCGGCTCATCGTCGTCGACCCCCGCGTCACCGCCACCGCCCGCCAGGCCGACCTGCACCTGCAACCGCTGCCCGGCACCGACCTCGCCGTGGCCAACGCGCTGCTGCACATCGCGGTCACGCAAGGGTGGGTCGACCAGGCGTACGTGGCCGAGCGGACCACCGGCTTCGACGCGGTCCGCCGCAGCGTCGCCGCCTGGTGGCCGGCCCGCGCGGAACAGCTCTCCGGCGTGCTGGTGGCCGACCTGGAGGCGACCGCCCGCGCGCTGGGCACCGGCAGCCGCGTGATCATCCTGACCGCGCGCGGCGCCGAGCAGCACGCCAAGGGCGTCGACACCGTCACCGCGTACGTCAATCTCGCTCTCGCTCTCGGCCTGCCCGGCCGCGAGGGCTCGGGGTACGGCTGCCTCACCGGCCAGGGCAACGGCCAGGGCGGGCGGGAGCACGGGCAAAAGGCTGACCAGCTCCCCGGCTACCGCAGGATCGAGGATCCGGCGGCCCGGGAACACGTCGCCGGTGTCTGGGGCGTGCCGGCCGACGACCTGCCCGGCCCGGGCGTGCCGGCCTACCAACTGCTCGACTCGCTCGGCACCCCCGACGGCCCCCGGGCGTTGCTGGTGTTCGGCTCGAACCCGGTGGTCTCCGCTCCCCGGGCCGCCCGGATCGAGGGCCGGCTGCGCGACCTCGACCTGCTGGTCGTCGCCGACCTGCTGCTCTCCGAGACGGCGGCGCTGGCCGACGTGGTGCTGCCCACCGCGCAGTGGGCCGAGGAGGACGGCACGATGACCAATCTGGAGGGCCGTGTGCTGCGTCGACGGGCGCTGCGCCCGCCTCCGCCGGACGTCCGGACCGACCTGGCCATCCTCGCCGACCTGGCGACCAGGTTGGGCGACGCCGGGACGGCGGCGGCGCGGTTCCCGACCGACCCGGCCACTGTGTTCGCCGAGCTGCGCCGCGCCTCCGCCGGCGGGGTCGCCGACTACGCCGGCATCGACTGGGCCCGGATCGACGAGACCGACGGTGTCTTCTGGCCCTGCCCCAGCGAGGACGGGCCGGACACGCCACGGCTCTTCGCCGACCGGTTCGGCACCCCGGACGGCCGGGCCCGGTTCCACGCCGTGGAGCACCGGCCGGCCGCCGAGGAGGTCTGCGCCACGTATCCCCTGCACTTCACCACCGGCCGGGTGCTCGCCCAGTACCAGTCCGGCACCCAGACCCGCCGGGTGGCCGCGCTGCGCCGCGCCGCGCCCGAGGCGTTCGTCGAGCTGCACCCCGACCTGGCGGCCCGGCTGGGCATCGACGACGGCGACCCGGTGCGGGTCACGTCCCGCCGGGGCGAGCTGCGCGCGCCGGCCCGCCTCAGCGCGGGGATCCGCCCGGACACGGTCTTCGCGCCGTTCCACTGGCCCGGCGCCGGCCGAGCCAACTCGGTGACGAACGACGCGGTGGACCCGATCTCCGGGATGCCCGAGTTCAAGATCTGCGCGGTCCGGGTGGAGAAGGCATGACGGCCCGAGTGGTGATCGTCGGCAACGGGATGGCCGGTGCCCGGCTCGCGGCCGAGCTGCACGCCCGCGAGGGAGACCGGAAGGTCACCGTGCTCGGGGCGGAGCCGCACCGCGCGTACAACCGGATCATGCTCTCCACGCTGCTGACCGGCCGGATCGCCGAACCGGACGTGGAGCTGACCGAGGCCGCCGGGCACGGCATCGACAGGCGCCCCGGCGTGCCGGTGACCGCGGTGGACCGGTCCGCCCGCGAGGTCCGCACCGGCGACGGCGAACGGATCTCCTACGACCACCTGGTGCTGGCCACCGGCGCGCGGGCGGTGGTGCCGCCGCTGCCCGGCCTCGACGCGACCGACCTGCCGCAGCGGGTCGTTCCCTTCCGGACCCTGGACGACTGCCGCCGGATCCTCGCCGTCGCCGACGGGGCCCGCAGCGCGATCGTGCTCGGTGGTGGGCTGCTCGGCCTGGAGGCCGCCCGCGGCCTGGCCACCCGGGGGCTCGCCACCACCGTCGTGCACCACACCGGGCACCTCATGGAACGGCAGCTCGACCCCGCGGCCGGCGCGGTGCTCGCCGGCACGCTCGCCCGGCTCGGCGTCACCATCCAGCTCGCGGTGCCGGCGACCGGTGTCGTCGCCGACGACACCGGCGTCCGCCTCGACCTGGCCGACGGCCGGTCGCTGCACGCCGACCTGCTGGTGCTCTCCTGCGG
>NZ_JBFAPG010000609.1:0-3218 GCF_040675595.1 Micromonospora sp. NPDC049580 | reverse complement strand
TGACTGTGAGTCATACCGCTCATCAGGACATCTGCCTCCCGGCCAACGCCGGTCATGGGCCGACCTGACTCAGTCATAGATCGCCTCCACCAGCCACTGCCCGGACTCCACAGCGAGCAGCAGAGCGGTGCCGTCGGCGAGGCTGACCTGGAACCGTGCCCGACGGCGAGCCTCGGCCGGCGCCCACCAGCGCTCGTCCACCGGCCACGGCCCGGCCCAGCCCACGATCTCCGCCGGTCGGCCGTCGCCGACCACCAGCCGGGCGGGAACAGCGCTCACCGCCAACCGCGCGCTGATCACCACTGGCTCGCCGGTGGCGTCGTGCACGGTCGCGGCGAGCGGGCTGGGCAGCACCACGGCGGGCGCGGGCGGCGGCAGCCGGCCCGGCCACGGCGGAACGCCCCCGCCGCGGTCAGCAGGCCGACCGGCACCGCCGGCCCGGTCACCACCGGCACGGTCACCACCGGCACGGTCACCACCGGCACGGTCACCACCGGCACGGTCACCGCCGGTGGCCGGGTCGGCGCCGGCAACGGCCGGCGGGCCGGGCCGGGCGGGGAGGCGTTCGTCGCCCCACGGCACCAGGCGCACCTGGTCGGCCGGGGAACGCCCACCGCCGAGCACCGCCGTGACCACCGCTTCCGGGCCGAGGATGCCCTGCACCCGACTCAATGCCCGATGCGCCCTCTCCCGCTCCTCGCCCGTCTCCCCCCAGAGGCCGGTCTGCAGGCCGGCCTGGGCGATCACCCCGTCCGGGATCAGCCGCAGCCGGATGATGCCGGCCGTCGGCCGGCCCGGTCGGGCACCGGCGCGGCCGTTGCTGCCGGAGAGCCAGCCATCGAGCTGCCAGCGCACCCGGTCGGCGATGGCGGCGGCGGTGAGCAGGCCGTCGTGCCGCCACACCCGGTGCAGCTCCTGCCCGTGCTCGGTGACCGCCTCGATGCCGAGCCGGGTGCAGGCCAGCCCGTGCCCGGCGAGCCGGTCGTGCAACTGCTCGGCCAGCGCGCGGGCGGCGAACGCCGCCGCGTCGACCCGGTCGATCGGCTCGTCGTACGCGGAGGTCACCGTCAGGTCGGTCGGCGGCTGCCGGACGGCGAGCGGGCGGTGATCCCGGCCGGCGGCCAGCCGGTGGGCCAGCGCGCCGTCGAACCCGAACCGGGCCAGCACGTCACCGGCCGGTAGCGCGGCGAAGTCGCCGAGGGTCCGCACCCCCAGCCGGCGCAGCAGATCGGCCAGTGCGGACCGACCGAGCGCCTCGACCGGCATCCCGGCCAGGAACGCCGGTGTTCCGCCCGGCGCCACCACCTGGCCGGCGCGGGCGGCCAACCCCGCGGCGAACACCCCGTCGGCGATGCCCACCTGGCTCTCCACCAGACAGGACTGGGCGACATGCTCGATGAGCCGCTCGGCGGCCGCCTCCTCACCGCCGAGGTAACGACTCGGGCCCCGGGCGGCGACCGCGCAGGCGCCCGGACGGACCACCTCGACGCCGGCGACCAGTTCCTCCAGCGCGGCGACCACCGGCTCGAACGCCCGGGCGTCCCGGCCGGGGTCGTACTCCACGACGGTGAGCTGCGGGCAACGGCCCTGCGCCTCCCGCTTGCGCAGCCCCCGGCGCACGCCCTCGGCGCGGGCCCGCTCGGAGCAGGCGACCACCCGGTTGGCGTGCAGCACGGCGACCGGACCGGTGGCCGGCACCCCGTCGACGATCTCGGCGGCGAGCACCGGCCAGTCCGGGCACCACAGCAGCAGGGTCCGGATCGGCGAGCCGGTCACCCCGACCCGACCAGGGCGAGCGGCACGGACGGACGGCCCACGGTCGACCGCACCGTCCGGGGAATGACCCGGGTGAGCTCGGCACCGGGAAGCCAGACCTTGATCTCCTTGGGGCGGGCGGCCGCTCCGCGCCCGCGCGCCGAGACGGTGACCTCCCGGCGACGCAGCCGCCCCCGGCCCTGGCCGAGCCCTTCCCAGACCCCACGGACCACCTGCAACGTCACGTCCGCGCCGTCCCACCGGCCGTACGGAACGAGCACGCTGCCGCGCTGCCGGGCCCGCGCGGCCAGCCGGGTGGCGACCGAGGCGGAGACCGCGGCGGGTACGGCGGTGACCACGACGTCCACCCCGTCGATCAACGCGGCGACCACTGTGGCCCACTCGGGGCCGGGATTCGGCACCAGGGCCAGCCGGTCCAGGGCGATGCCCAGCTCGGCTGCCGCACCCGCGCCGAACGTCGGCACTCCGACCACGGCGCACCACGAACCGGCCCGGGATGCCTCGGCCAGCAGGGCCAGCACCAGCGAGGTGCCGCCACTGCGTCGGGGCTGACCGGCGGCGACCGCGATCGTGCTGCCGCGACGCAGGCCCCGGTTGGGCAGCAGGCCGGTCAGCTCGGGCGCCACCGGTAGCACCCGGTGGCCGCCGACCGGGTCGGGTGCGCTCGCCGGGCGTACCAGATCGGCCAGTGCGGCGGAACCGACCACCATGCGGCCCGCCATTGGACCAACTCCCCCGTCGTTGCTGTGGAACAGATCAGGACCGACGCACCGTGACGCCGGCCGCCCGGCTTCCCTTCCAAGCGGTCGGCGTCACGGCGGGCTCAGGCGGCGAGGCCGTCCAGGGCCGGTTGGTGTGCCACGCCGAGCGCGGTCTCCACCACCGTGACGAACTGTTCGGCGGCGCGGAGCAGATCGTCGGCCTCCCGGGCGCTGACCACCCGGGGGATGCCGGCTTCGGCGGCGGCTCGTTTGCCGGCCCCGGCGGCGAAGAACCGGGCCCACTCGTCGAGCTCGGGGGCGACGGCGCAGAGCAGGACCCAGACGCTGGTGATCCGGTTGCGCCGGCTCGGGGCGGGCCGGGCCCGGGCGGCGAGCAGGGCGGCCGCCGCACGCAGCGCCGCCAGGTGGGCGGCCGCGTAGCGCAGGCCGTCAGGTCGGGTCTGGCCGGCCTCGACCAGCCCACGGCGGGCCAGGGTGAGGAGCTGGGCAGGGGTGCGGTGCGGCAGCACGTGCGCCGGCACCGTCGGTGCCTGAGCCGGGTTGGTCGGCATGGACTGTCTCCTCCACATGGCCGGGGCGTCGGCCGGGGCGGTGGTGCCGCCGACGAGACGCCGAGGTCGGGTGGTGCGGAGGAAGACGCACCGGGGGTGGCCGGCCGGGTGTGGATGCTTCCCCACCACCCGACCTCGGCGTCTCGTCGGCGGCACCACCGCCCCGGCC
>NZ_JBFAPG010000608.1:0-3218 GCF_040675595.1 Micromonospora sp. NPDC049580 | reverse complement strand
GCCGCCCCGGGCGCCCGCGCGTGGTCTTCGCCGCGCGGGAGCCGCCCGCGGTTAGCAGGCGCCCCGGTCAGCGCCGGTTCGGTGAGCGCCCGCGTCTCACCCGTCGCGCTCGGGGTAGCCGATGGGCACCGACGAGACGTCGTCCAGCGCGGTGGTGATCTCCTCGGGCAGCGTGATCCGCTCGACCTGCAACGCGCCGAGCAGCTGCCCGACCGTCCGGGCGCCGAGGATCGGCGCGGTCACCCCCGGTCGGTCCCGGATCCACGCCAGCGCCACCTCCAGCGGCGACACCCCCAGGCCGCCGGCCGCGGTCGCCACCGCCTCCACGATGCTCGAGCAGCGCGGCTCCAGGTACGTGGAGACGAACCGCTCGAAGTGCGGCGAGGCGGCCCGCGAGTCCGCCGGCCGGCCGTGCCGGTACTTGCCGGTGAGCACACCCCGACCCAGCGGCGACCAGGGCAGCACGCCGAGGCCCAACGTCTCGCACGCCGGCAGCACCTCCCGCTCCACGCCCCGCTCCAGCAGCGAGTACTCCACCTGGGCGGCGACCACCGGCGCCCGGCCCGGCCAGGCCGTCTGCCAGGCGGCGGCCCGCGCGGTCTGCCAGCCGGAGAAGTTCGACACACCCACGTAGCGGACCTTTCCGCTGGCCACCGAGTGGTCCAGCGCCGCGAGGGTCTCTTCGAGGGGGGTGTCCGGGTCGTACCCGTGCACCTGGAACAGGTCGACGTGGTCCGTGCCGAGCCGGCGCAGCGACGCCTCGAGGGTGCGCAGCAGGTGGCCTCGGGAGCCGTCGCGACGCCGACCGCTGCCCGGCCGCAACCCCGCCTTGGTGGCGATCAACAGCTCGTCGCGCGGTACGAGGGTGCCCAGCAGCGACCCGATCACCGACTCGGCGTCGCCGTCGCCGTACACGTCGGCGGTGTCGATCAGGTTGCCGCCCGCGTCCAGGTAACTCTTCAGCTGGGCGGCCGCATCGTCGGCGTCGGTGTCCCGGCCCCAGGTCATGGTGCCGAGCGCGAGCCGCGAAACCGCCAGCCCGCTTCGGCCGAGCGGTCGCTGTTGCATGGGTGAACCTTATTTCGAACCCGCCGCCACGGATATCCTCGCTCCCGTCATCTCTGCCGGTTCTGCCGGTTCCGCCTCCGGCGGGCACCGCGACGGACGCGGGATCATTGGCGGTGAGCCGGTGATCGGGTCCGTTTTCGGCATTGCGTAACCTGGTGCGACCTGTGCCACGGATGGGGGAGGACCAGTGCGACTCGGGCTCAGCCTTGGATACCAGACGGCGTGGAGCACGCCGGCCGACCACCTGGCGTTGGCCCAGGAGGCGGATCGCCTCGGCTACTCGGTGGTGTGGGCGGCGGAAGCCTACGGCTCCGACTCGCCCAGCATGCTCGCCTGGATGGCCGGCCAGACGCAACGGATCGACGTGGGCTCGGCGGTGATGCAGATTCCCGCCCGTACGCCGGCCGCCACCGCGATGACCGCCGCCACCATCGACGCGCTCTCCGGCGGCCGGTTCCGGCTGGGCCTCGGCGTCTCCGGCCCGCAGGTCTCCGAGGGCTGGCACGGTGTGCGGTTCGCCAAGCCGCTGGGCCGGACCCGCGAGTTCGTCGACATCGTCAAGCTGGCCGTCGCCCGCAAGGAGGTGGCGTACGACGGCGAGCACTACACGCTGCCGCTGCCCGACGGCCCCGGCAAGGCGCTGCGGCTGAGCTTCCACCCACCTCGCGAACACATCCCGATCTACCTGGCCGCGGTCGGGCCGAAGAACCTGGAGTTGGCCGGCGAGATCGCCGATGGCTGGCTCGCCGTGTTCTACGCCCCGGAGTTCGCCGACGAGCACCTCGCCGCCGTGGCCGCCGGGCGGGCCAAGGCCGGCAAGGAACTGGCCGGCTTCGACGTGGTGCCCTCCGTGCCGGTCGTCATCGGCGACGACGTGGCCTCCTGTGCCGAGCTGGTGCGCTGGTACGCCGCGCTCTACGTCGGCGGGATGGGCAGCCGGAAGCAGAACTTCTACAACCAGCTCGCCACCCGGATGGGTTACGGCGACGCCGCCCGCGAGGTGCAGGACCTGTACCTGGCCAAGCGGCAGCGCGACGCGGCCGCCGCGGTGCCGATGGAGTTCATCGACCGCACCTCGCTGCTCGGCCCGAAGGAGCGCATCGCCGAACGGTTGCGGGAGTACGCCGCCTCCGGCGTCACCACGCTGTCGGTGACCCTGTTCGTGGCCGACCGGGACAGCGGCGTGCAGACCCTGCGTACCGTCGCCGAGGCGCTCGACCTCTCCGGAGTCGGCGAGTGACCTGGATCGAGGCCATCGTCCTGGGCGTCGTCCAGGGGCTGACCGAGTTCCTGCCGGTCAGCTCGTCGGGGCATCTGCGGATCACCTCGGCGATCTTCTTCGACCGCGACGCCGGCGCGTCGTTCACCGCCGTCACCCAGCTCGGCACCGAGGCAGCCGTGCTGATCTACTTCGCGAAGGACATCTGGCGGATCACGCGTACCTGGCTGGTGGGGCTGCGCGACACGTCGGTGCGCTCCAGCCTCGACTACCGGATGGGCTGGTACGTGATCGTCGGCTCGATCCCCATCGGGCTGTTCGGGTTCCTCTTCAAGGACCAGATCAAGACCGCCGGGCGCAACCTGTGGGTGGTGGCGACCACCCTGATCGTGTTCGCGTTCGTGCTGGCGTTCGCCGAGTACTGGGGCCGGCAGACGCGCACGCTGGAGAACTTCCGGATGAAAGACGGCGTGGTCATGGGCTTCGCCCAGGCCATGGCCCTGGTCCCCGGGGTGTCCCGCTCCGGCGGCACGCTCACCGCCGGCCTGCTGCTCAACCTGACCCGGGAGGCGGCGGCGCGCTACTCGTTCCTGCTGGCCATCCCGGCGGTGGTGATGTCCGGTGTGTTCAGCCTCGGCGACGTCTTCGAACCGTCCGCCCCGGGCACGTCCGTGCCCACCGTGGCCCAGACGATCGTGGCCACCGCCATCGCCTTCGGCATCGGCTACGCGGCCATCGCCTGGCTGCTGCGCTACGTCGCCCACCACACCCTGTACGTCTTCGTGCTGTACCGGGTCGCGCTGGGCACCCTGGTCCTGGCTCTCCTGCTGACCGGCACGATCAGCGCCACCTGATCAGCGGCGTCGTTCCGTTGAGCCAGCATCTCCTCGACGCGGGGCACCGCACCGTGTGGCACGTCTCGGGGCCGTCC
>NZ_JBFAPG010000607.1:0-3225 GCF_040675595.1 Micromonospora sp. NPDC049580 | reverse complement strand
GCTCCTCGACCAGGCCGGCCAGCTCCGCCGGCAGCGGCGCCGCCTGCGGTACGCCCGCCTCCCGCACCAGGGCCACCCGCACCCGGGCCCGGCACACGGTGACGTCGGCGTCGCGGCGCACACCCATCCGCACCGCGAACCGGCCGTTGGCGGCGGTGCTCGCCACCACCGTCGCGGTGTCGTCGACGTCGAGGACGGCGGGCAGCAGCAGCGAACAGTCCCGGATCGACAGGCCCACCCCGTGCTCGTGGTAGAGCCGGCCGGGGCCGTGCCCCCGCTCCCGGAACCACTGCAGCACACCCTGCTCCACCAGGTACGCGAAGTGTTTGAAGCCGATCCAGGTGCGGATGTTCGCGCCCTCGAACCCGGGCCGGGCGGACAGCGTCACGGATGCGTTCTCAACCGCCGTGGTCACGGCGTACCTCCTCGGATCGCGGGGTCGGGGCAGACCTTCTCGACGAAGCCCGCGACGTGTCGGGCCACCTCGGCCGCCCGGTCGAGATGACAGAAGTGGTGAAAGTCCGGCTCCACGACGACGTGCGCGTCGGGAAGTTCGGCCCGCAGCGCGCCGACGCGCGGGCCGTCGAGGCCGGGGTCCCGGCCACCGGTGAGCACCATGGTCGGCACGGTCACCGCGTGCAGCGGCAGGCCGGCGGTCGCGGTGAAGTGGTCGAACAGCGTGGTGAAGCCGACCGGCCCGATCCGGTCCACCATGATGTCCCGCATGGCGGTCAGGGTCTCCGCGTCCAGGTCGGCCAGCCGGGGGCCGAGGCGGTGGCGCAGCCCCTCGTCGATGATCTGGACGAAGTTGGCCTGCGCCCGCTCGTGCACCGCCCAGGTGACCGCCAGGTCGGGCGGGCAGTAGAACGGCGCGATGAGCATCGCCCCGCGCGGCGCGACGTCCGGTTCGGTGGCGAGCATTTCCAGCACCGCGTTCGCGCCGAGCGAGTGGCCGACCACGACGTCGGGGGGCGTGGCCAGGGCACGGATGGCGGCGGCGAGCCAGGCGCCCGGGGTGCCCCGACGCCGCCAGCGGTGATCGGTGCCGGCCTTCCACGGCAACTCGGCCGCGAGCAGCCGCCAACCGGTGGGCAGCCGCTGCGCCAGGGGTCGCCAGCTGCGCCAGGCGTCGGACATACCGTGCGCGAGCAGCACGGTCGGCGTTCCGGTGTCCGGGCCGGCGAGCCGGTGCACGGCGACCGCCGGTGGCGTGCCGCTCATCGCCGCGCCGTCCGGACGTCGAGTTCGCGCATGCCGTCGACGGGGTCGCCGCAGCGGACCGTGACGTTCGGGGTGGCGCCGACCAGGCGTACGGCCAGGGCGGTGTGCACGACCCCCGCGGCGCCGTAGTGGTCGCCCGCCACGGCGGCCGCGTCGACCAGCGGGCCGCGTGGTGTGCCGTCGACGGGTACGCCCGACCGCACCGGCCCCAGCAGGGCCAACGGGTGCGGCTCGGCGTCGACCCGGCCGAGCAGCAGGCAGGCCGCCCCGGCGCGCAGCGGGCGGGCGGCGGTGGCGCCGTCCCGGGCGGCGTGCAGGGCCTGGGCCTGCGGGTCGTCCGGCTCGGTGCCGACCACGACGGCCCGGTCGGCGCGGCCGGTACGAAGCAGCAGCCCGGCCAGCCAGATCGCGTCCAGGCCGGCGGTGGCCCCGGAACAGACGGTGAGGTTGGGGCCTCCGAAGCGGAACCAGATGGCGATCGCGCCGGCGATGACGTTGCTGGAGGCGTTCGGCGCCTCCAACGGGCCGACCTCGCGCGGGCCGCCCTCGCGCAGTCGGCGGGCGATGTCGCCGACGGTGGCGACGTTGCCCAGGTTGGAGCTGACCACCACGGCGGTACGCGGATCCGCCGGCCCGCTCGGGCGGGGCGCCTTCGGCGCGCGGCCCAGCGCCCGATGCACGGCACAGAGGGCGAGCCGGGTGGCCGGCTCCTTGGCCAGCAGACCCTTGCGTCCCAGCAGGTCGGCGGCCCGCTCGGGTGGGCAGGCGGGTTCCTCGTCGGCGACCCACGCCTCGCCCACGCCGGTCGGCAGGTCGACTCCCGGCAAATGCAGTGCCGCCGCGAGAACGGCGGCCACCGGTCGATCCGGGTCGGCCCCGGGCGGCGTGTCCGCCGTGGACCGTCCCGGCCGGGTCACCTGGCCCGGCCGGCGGGACGCGGGCGGCGGCACGCTGCGATCCGGCGTCGGGGCGAGGTGCCCGGCGTGGGCGCGGCCGGTCATCGCACCGCCTCCAGGAGGGTGACGGCGTTGAGACCGCCGAAGCCGAACGCGTCCACCTGCGCCACCCGGACGTCCGCCCGCACGGCCGCGTCGCGGACCAGCCGCAGCGCGGCCGCCTCGGACGCCGGCCGGGTCAGCCCGACCACCGGCGGCACCCGGCCGGTGCGCAGGATCTCGACGGCGACAGCGACGCTGAGCAGCGCCGATCCTCCCGACGTGTGGCCGACGGCGCCCTTGAGGGCGGTGACCAGGGGGCCGGGCTCGCAACCGGCGAACACCTCGGCGATGACCCGCGCCTCGGTCTCGTCGTTCAGCGTCGTGCCGGTGCCGTGCGCCAGCACCAGGTCGACCTGGTCGGGCCGGCGGTCGGCGCGGTGGTGGGCGTCGTGGACCGCCCGCAGGATGCCCGCCGGGTCGGGCGCCGTCTCGTGTCCGGCGTCGCAGGACAGCCCGGTGGCGAGCAGCCGGGCCAGCCCGCCGGGTCGTTCCGGCTCGACCACCAGCACCGCCGCGCCGTCGCCGAGCAGCACACCGGCCCGGTCGGCGTCGAAGGGCTGCACCCGGCTGGTCGGGCGGGCGGCCACCCGGCCGATCATCGCGAGCATGGAGGCGCTGCTGCCGTCGGTGCCGCCGACCAGCACGGCGTCCGCCTCGCCGGTCTCCACCAGGTCCTGTGCCAGGGCGAGGGCGGAACCGCCGGCGCTGCACGCGTTGGCCAGGGTGACCACCTGCCGCACGCCGGACGCCGCGCTGGCGACGGCGTCGGCGAAGTGCAGCCGCTCGGCGGGGAAGTCGACCGAGCCCGCCAGGGCCGCCCGTTCCACCTCGGCCGACTCGCGCAGCCCGGTGCCGACGAGACTGACCACCCGCTGTCGACGGGGATCGAGGCCGGCGGCGGCGACGGCCTCGGCCATGCCTTCCGTCCTCAGCGCGAGATCGGCGCGGTGACCACCGAGGTGCCGTCGGCGAGGCCCACGCCGACGAAGGAGAGGTCGTCGACCGG
>NZ_JBFAPG010000606.1:0-3239 GCF_040675595.1 Micromonospora sp. NPDC049580 | reverse complement strand
GCCGACGGCCGCGGCGGCGGTGAGCACCGGTGCCGCGGCGAGGGTCAGCAGGATGCCGAGCAGCGCGAGGTCGGCGGCGTCACGGGCGACGTCCCGCCAGTCCCGCCGCCCGCCGGTGTCGACCGGTTCAGCCCTTGATGCCACTGGTGTTGATCCCCTCGACGAGCATCCGCTGGAAGGCGACGAAGAACAGGAAGACCGGCAGCAGCGACAGCACCGACATGGCGAACATCGGCCCGACCGCGCTCTGGCTGGTCGAGTCGATGAACAGGGTCAGCGCGACCGGCACGGTGTAGTCCTCCAGTTGGGACAGGAAGACCAACTGGCGGAAGAAGTCGTTCCAGGTCCAGATGAACGAGAAGATCGCTGTGGTGACCAGCGCGGGACGGCTCAGCGGCAGGATGATGTGCCGGAAGATGCCGTACGGGCCGGCGCCGTCGATCCGGGCCGCCTCGTCCAACTCGCGCGGGACGCCGCGCATGAACTGCACCATGAGGAAGACGAAGAACGCCTCGGTGGCCAGGAACTGCGGGATGAGCAGTGGCAGGTACGGCCAGTCGCCGCCGACCAGCCCGAGCGTCCGGAACAGGATGTACTGCGGCACGATCAGCACGTGCTGGGGCAGCAGCAGCGTGCCGATCATGACGGCGAACCACATGCCGCGCAGCCGGAACCGCAGCCGGGCGAACGCGTACGCGGCCAGCAGGCAGGAGAGCCCGTTGCCAACGACGGTGAGCAGGCTGACCATCGCGCTGTTGAGAAAGAACCGGCCGAAGCTGACGTCGAAGTTGGACCACCCGGCGGTGTAGTTGCCCGGGGTGAAGCGCTCGGGCAGCAGCCCGACGTTGTTGACGATCTCCTCCTGGGACTTCACCGACGTGCCCACCATCCAGATCAGCGGGTAGAGCACCACGACGACGATCACCACCAGGATCAGCAGCCGCAGCAGGGACCGGCCGCCCGGCCGTCGACGCGCGTTCGGCGGCGCTGTGGTCGACGCCGCGGCCGCCGGGTTCACCGCCACCATCACCGGTCCTCCCCGTCGGAGTAGTGCACCCAGAACCGTCCGGTGCTGAAGAAGATCGCGGTGATGACCGCGATGGCGAGCAGGAACACCCAGGCCATCGCCGAGGCGTAGCCCATGTTGAGGTCGGTGAAGCCGGTGATGTAGAGGTTCAGCGTGTACATGAGGGTGGAGTCGACCGGGCCGCCGGTGCCGTTGCTGAGCACGAACGCGGCCGTGAAGCCCTGGAAGCCGTTGATCGTCTCCAGCACCAGGTTGAAGAAGATGACCGGGGAGAGCATCGGCAGCGTGACGTTGCGGAACTGGCGGAACCTGCCGGCGCCGTCGACCGAGGCGGCCTCGTACAGCTCGGTGGGCACCTGCTTGAGCCCGGCCAGGAAGATCACCATCGGCGCCCCGAACTGCCAGATGGCGAGCACCATCAGCGTCTCCAGCGCCCAGTCGGGGTCGTTGACCCACGGTCTGCCGGTGATGCCGACGAGGCTCAGCAGCGAGTTGAACGCCCCGTCGCGGTTGAACATGTTGACCCAGACGATGGCCAGCGCGACGCTGCCGCCGAGCAGCGACGGCAGGTAGAACAGCCCGCGGAACAGCCCGACGCCGCGCCAGGCACGGTTGAGCAGCAACGCCACGCCGAGCGCGGCGGCCAGCTTCAGCGGCACCGCGACCAGCGCGAACGTCAGGGTGACCCGCACCGCGTGCCAGTACGACGGGTCGGCGGTGAACATCCGTTCGTAGTTGGCCAACCCCACCCACCGCACCTCGGAGAAGGGGGTGAGGATGTCGTAGTTGGTGAAGCTCAGGTAGAGCGACAGCAGCATGGGGACCGCCGTGACACCCATCAGGCCGATGAGCCACGGCGACAGGAAGACGTACCCCGCCAGACCTTCGCTGTGCCGGATGCTGCCGGGCCCACGCCTCTCGGCGTGAGCCCGGCCGGATCCGGGGCCGCGTCGGGTCGGGTCGGGCGCCGTGGTCAATGCCACGAACAGCTCCTCTCCTCGCCTCGTGCGGCGGTCAGGCGATGGCGGACTTGCACGCCTCGACGAACTGGGCGGCGGCCTGCGCGGACGTGGCCCGGCCGTACTGCACGTTCTCGGCGGCCTTGACCAGCTCGGACTTGACCTTGCTGTGTCCCTTGATCGGCACCTGCGGGGACTGGCCGAACTTCTGCGCCAGCTCGGTCTCGACCGCGATGGACTGCTTCATCGCCGGGTCGGTGGTGTCGTCGCTGACCACCCGACGCAGGTCCAGGTTGGACGGCAGGCCGCGGTCGGTGCCGAGCAGCTTGACCGCCTCCTGGTCGTTGTTCAGGAAGTTGATCACGTCGACCGCGACGTCCTTGTTCTTGCTGCCCTTGAAGACCGACCAGTACATGGAGGCCCGGGCCCACTGCGCGCTGGGGTCACCGGGATAGGCGACGACCCCCAGCTCGTCCTTGGTGTTCTTCTTCAGGTCGGGCATCTGGTTGGCCCAGACCCAACTGGTGCCGGCCTTGCCGGTGACCACCAGTTGCTTGGTGACGTCGCTGGAGTTGCCCTCGTGGATGACGTCGGGGGTCGGGGTGGCCTTGCGGTCGCGGGCGCCCTTCCACAGGTCGAACCACGCGGTCACGTCCTCGGCCGTGAAGCCCAGCTCGTTGCCCTTGTAGAGGTCCTTGCCCTGCTGGCGCAGCCAGATCCAGTACGCCTTGTAGTCGGCGCTCGGGTCCTGTGTGCCGGGCACCTTGGTCTTGGCGGTGACCTGCTCGGCCCAGGCGATGTGCTGCTCCCAGGTCATCCCGGTGGTGGGCTCGGGCAGGTTGTGCTTGGTCAGCAGCGTCTTGTTGTAGACCAGGCCCTGGGTGTTCTCCCCGGCGGCCACCCCGGCGAGCTTGCCATCGACCACGCCGTACTCCAGCAGGCTCTTGGGGAACTTGGTGACGTCGAGCTTGCCGGAGTCCTGGTAGCTCTTCAGGTCGAGGGTGGTGCTGCGGGCCGCGTACTCGGCGAGGTAGTTGTCGTCGATCTGGAACAGGTCCGGCGGGTTGCCGCCGGCGGTGAGCGTGGCGAGCTTGTCGAAGTAGCCCTGGTTGGCCTGCCAGGTCTTCTCGAAGGTCACGTTCGGGTGCTTCTTTGTGTAGAGGGCCAGGGCGTCCTCGGTCAGCTTGGCGCGGGCGTCGCCGCCCCACCAGAAGATCGAAAGCTTGACCGGGGCGTTCGGGTCGGCGGCGCCG
>NZ_JBFAPG010000605.1:0-3255 GCF_040675595.1 Micromonospora sp. NPDC049580 | reverse complement strand
GCTGGTGCTGCTCTGCACCGCGTTGCTGGTCGCGGCCGTCGGCGTGACCTGGTACGCCCCCGCCCGCCCCGCCTCCCCGGCCGTCAGCTCCCCGGCCGTCAGCTCCCCACCGTCGGCTCGCTAGCGCGCGGTGTACCCAGCGCCCCTGGCCTGGCGGTCCGGCGGGCGGCCGTCAGGGGCCGAGGTGGGCGTAGCCGGCCCAGGTGTCCGGGTGATCCGGCAGGTCATCGCGGAGGTGGCGGACCGCCGCGTGCAGGGCCACGGCCGCGCGGTCCGGCGCGATCCCTCCGGGCACTGACAATCCGTCGTAGAGGTCCTTGCAGAGCCGCACGGTCAGCGTGTCCGAGATGGACCACAGCGCGCCGATGACGTGCCGGAAGCCGACCAGTTGAAAGGCCGTACCGAGCGTGAGCGCCTCGTCGGGCAGGGCCGCCCCGCCGCGTACCGTCTCGCAGGCCGAGAGCACCGCCAGCGCCGCCGGGTTGCCGGCCGGCCGCCACAGGTCCCGGACGTGCAGCGCGCCGCCGGCCAGCTCCAGACGACCCCAGGCCGGGGCGCGCAGGTCCTGCGTGCCGTGACAGGACAGGTGGGCGACCGGCTGGTCGGGCAGGGCGGCGAGCACGGCCGCCGGGGTGGCCACCGAGCCGAGCAGTGAGCGGACCTGCGGCACGTGCTGACGGACGATCTTCTCCTCCCGCGCGACGCCGGACAGGTCGGCGAGGCCGGGCGTCTGGGGCATGCCGACGAACACCGCCGAGTCGACCGGTTCGGGCCGGGCCGGGACGCCCCGGCGCGCGTGCGCCAGCGCCCGCAGCGACGCCGTGTACGACGGGACCACCCGGTCCAGCACCCCGTCGCCACCCTCGATCGGACCGGCCGCGTGCAGCGGCAGCAGGGTGAGCACCCCGGTGGGACACCACCACAACCGAGGCCACTCCCCCACCGACCCGCCCACGCCGGACCACGGCACGGCGGGCGGTTCGGCGTCCGCCGACGGCGGGGTGGACGGTTCGGCGTCCGCCGACGGCGGGGCGGGGAGAGGCCGGTCGAGTACGGGTGCGGCGACGACCCGCCACAGCCAGTCCAGTGTCTGGGCGACCTCGGCGCGGGCCGCCGATCGACGACGCTGCACCTGCGGCTGCGGGACGTCCGGCGCCGCCGGCCCGGTGAGCACCGCGATCGCGGCCAGGAAGCTCGCCGTCCGGACGACCAGCTCGTCCAGGGTCAGCTCCGGCAGCGGCACCACGCTGACCCGGCCCTTGGCGACGACCAGCGCGTCGCAGCGCCGGGCAGCCACGTTGACCAGCACCACCGGACCGTCGGCGGCGGCCCGGGCCAGCTCGTCGAAGGGCGGTGGACGGAGGAAGTCGGCGAAGCCGGGCCGGTCGCGGATCTCGGTCAGCAGCTGGCGACGGCGGGTGGCGAGGTCGTACCGCTGCTCCGGGGTCGGTCCGGCGGTCGCTGTCAGCCCAGCCGCCGATGCCACCCCGGCCGGCGCGGGGAAGTCGTCGAGGGCGTCCTGGAGTTCGGCGAGGCGGGCGGCCAGCCGGGGGGCCTGCGCGCGCAGCGCGGCCAGGTCGGCGCCCGCGTCGTGGGCGCGGGTGAGCAGGACCCCGCGGCCGTACTCCAGCAGCTCGACCGCGCGCTCCGGGTTGTCGAGGGCGACGGCGACCGCCGCGGCGTCGCTGGCCAGCCCGGGGAAACGCCCGAGCAGGCGGGTCTGGTCGTCGGGGTCCATGCCGTGCCAGGCCACCAGATCGATCAGCTCGATCGCGGTGGCGTACCCGTCGAGCGCGGCCGGAAGGTCGCCGGCCTGGGCGACGTGCGCCGCGTACCTGCTGGCGGCCACCGCCCGCAACAGCGACGGGGCGGACTCGACGTCGGCGGCGGCGCGCAGCGCGGCCGCCGCCTCGGCGAGCGCGGCGGAGCCGCCCACACCGGCGGTCGCCGTCGCGGCGGAGCCGGGGTCGGAGGTGGCGGCGTCGGCCACCGCCTCCAGGGCGGTGGCGAGATTGCTCAGACACATGGTGCGCGCCGGGTGCTCGGGGGTCAGCTCGTCGACCGCTGCACGGTACGCGGCCAGCATCGCGGTGGCGTCGGCGTCGGCGTGACCGGCGCGGTAGCGCAGCAGCAGGGCGTTGGCGAGGTTGGTGAGGATCCGGTAGCGGTCCGCGCCGAGCGACTGTCGCTCGCTCAGTCGCCGGAGCAGTCGAATCGCCGTGTCGAGCGCCGGCAGGTCGCCGTGCAGGCGGTGCCGCAGCAGGTGGGCCAGCGCGTGGGTGCCGAGCGTCTGGGCGTACTCGCTGGGGGTGGCCTCCTGTTCGGCCAGCTGGGCGGCCTCGCGCAGGGCGGCCACCGCGGCGTCGGAGTCCCGGGCGACGCCGGCCGCGACCTGGTCGGCGGGCTCGCCGCCGGCGGGCAGCGCGCCGTCGAGGAAGAGTTCGACCCGGCGGTTCAGGGCGGCCCCGTAGTTGGTCAGCGCCGGCAACCGGTCCGGGTGCCCGGGTGGCGTCGTGTCGATCACCTGCGCCAGCACCTGGATCGCCTCGGTCAGGGTCGCCAGGTCCTGGGTCGAGGCGAACAGCGCCTGCAGCACCAGGCCCAGGTTCGAGCGGTACCGGGGCAGGGACGCGGCGTCCGGCCCGGCGGCGGCCACGGCCGAGCGCAGCGCGACCGCGGCCGGCTCCAGCAGCGCCGGCTCTCCGGCCAGGTCGGAGAGTTCGCGCAGGGTGTTGCCGAGGTTGTTGAGCACGTGGTGACGCAGCGGGTCGGTACGGGGAAGCAGGCGTTCCGCCTCGGTCAGCGCGTCCCGTGCGGCGCGCAGCGCGCTCACCCCGCCGAGGTCGGCGTGGCCGAGCGCGAGCGCGTAGCCGAGGTCGGCGAGCCGACGCGCCCGTTGGCCGGAGTCCCGGGCGGCGGCCACGCCGGGGCGCAGCACCCGTACCGCCTCGGTGACGTCGTCGGCCCGCTGCCGCAACTCGTACCGTGTCGCCAGCAGACCGGCCATGGCGTGGCGCAGCTCCTCGCGATCCGTCCCGCCGGGTGTCGCTCCGGAACCGGCGGCGGCCCGGTACGCGTCGATCGCCGCGTCGAGGTCGACCGGATCGGCGACGGCCTGGTGCCGGTCCGCGAGCAGGGTGGCGAGCCCGACCTGCGCGGTGCCGGCCAGCTCCGGGTCGAGCCCGCCGAACCCGGTCAGCGCCGACCGGTACGCCTCGATCGCGGAGTCCCGGTCGGCGGGCGTCCGGTCGCGCA
>NZ_JBFAPG010000604.1:0-3272 GCF_040675595.1 Micromonospora sp. NPDC049580 | reverse complement strand
GTTCCGCCGGCTACGACCACAAGAAGATGGGCATCACTGCCCGGGGGGCGTGGGAGTCGGTCAAGCGGCACTTCCGCGAGCTGGGCCTGGACACCCAGACCCAGGACTTCACAGTCGTCGGCGTCGGCGACATGTCCGGGGACGTCTTCGGCAACGGGATGCTGCTCTCCGAGCACATCCGGCTGGTGGCCGCGTTCGACCACCGGCACATCTTCCTCGACCCCGATCCGGACGCGGCCACCTCGTACGCCGAGCGTCGTCGACTGTTCGACCTGCCCCGCTCGTCGTGGGAGGACTACAACCCCGAGCTGATCTCGGCCGGGGGCGGCATCGTCCCGCGTACCGCGAAGTCGATTCCGATCACGCCGCAGGTCCGGGCGGCGATCGGCCTCGACGACGACGTCACCCAGCTCTCGCCGCAGGAGCTGATGAAGGCGATCGTCACCGCTCCGGTGGACCTGTTCTGGAACGGCGGCATCGGCACGTACGTCAAGGCGTCCACCCAGACCAACGCCGAGGTGGGCGACAAGTCCAACGACGCGATCCGGGTGGACGGGCGCAGCCTGCGCTGCCGGGTGGCGGGCGAGGGCGGCAACCTGGGCTGGACCCAGCTCGGCCGGATCGAGTACGCGTTGACCGGCGGCCGGATCTACACCGACTTCATCGACAACGCGGCCGGCGTGGACACCTCCGACCACGAGGTGAACATCAAGATCCTGCTGAACACCGCGGTGGCCGACGGTGAGCTGACCACCGCCGAGCGGGACGAGCTGCTGGCCGGGATGACCGACGAGGTCGCGGAGCTGGTGCTGCGGGACAACTACGACCAGGCTCGGGCGATCAACAACGCCCAGGCCCAGGCCGCCTCGCTGCTCCCGGTGCACCGCCGGATGATCAACGAGCTGGAGCGGTCGGGCGGGTTGGACCGGGCGCTGGAGGCGTTGCCTCCGGACGAGGAGCTGGCGGTCCGCAGCGAGTCCGGACTGACCGCGCCGGAGTTCGCGGTGCTGCTCGCGTACGTGAAGATCGTCCTGGAACGGGAGATCCTCACCGAGGGGTTGGCCGACGAGGAGTGGACGACCGAGGTCCTGGTCAACTACTTCCCGACGCCGATGCGCGAGCGGTTCGCCGACCGGATGGGCCGGCACCGGCTGCGTCGGGACATCGTCACCACAGTGCTGGTCAACGAGGCGATCAACCGGGGCGGCATCTCGTTCGTCTTCCGGGTCGTCGAGGAGACCGCGGCCAGCGCGGCGGACGTGATCCGGGCGTACGTGGTGGTCAGCGAGGTGTTCGGCCTGCGGAACCTGTGGGACGCGGTGGAGGCGCTGGACAACAAGGTCGCGCCCGAGTTGCAGACCAGTGTCTACCTGGACACCCGCCGGCTGCTCGACCGGGCGGTGCGCTGGCTGGTCACCAACCGGCGCTCGCCGATCGACGTGCCGACCGAGATCTCCCGGCTGCGCGACGGGGTGGCCCGGCTCCTGCCGGGGCTGGAGGAGCTGTTCTACGGCGGCGAGCGGCAGGCCATCGAGGCGCACATCGACTCGATGACCGACCGTGGGCTGCCCCGCGAGCTGGCGGAGCAGGCGACCCGGCTGATGTACAGCTTCGGCCTGCTGGACGTCGTGGAGACCGCGACCCGCAGCGGACGGGACGTCAGCGAGGTGGCCTCGGTCTACTTCGTGCTCTCCGACCTGTTCCGGGTGGACTCGCTGCTGTCGAAGATCTCCCTGCTGCCGCGCGAGGACCGCTGGCAGACCCTCGCGCGGATGGCGCTGCGCTACGACCTGTACGCCGCGCTGGCCGCGCTCACGGCGGAGGTGCTCGACTCCACCCCGGAGGATCAGCCGCCGCACGAGCGGGTGCAGCAGTGGGAGCAGTCGAACGCCACGTCGATCCACCGGGCCCGCCGGGCGATGGGGGAGTTCGACGAGTCGCGGGCGGATCTCGCAGCCCTGTCCGTGCTGCTGCGCCAGATCCGCACCCTGGTGCGGACCTCCGCCGCGGCCTGATTCGGTACGCCGGACGCGGTCCGGCCGATCGGGTAACCCCGACCGGCCGGGCCGCGTCCGTGTTCGTCCGCCTCACGCCGCCAGGGTGGCGAAGACGACCACGTTGTCCTGGTAGCTCTTGGCCGCCTCGTCGAACTGGCCGCCGCAGGTGACCACCCGCAGGCCGGGCCGGTCGTTCGGCCCGTACACCAGCTCGGTGGGGAAGGACGTCTTCGGGTACGCCTTCACCGAGTCGACCCGGAACGTCGCCGGCTGGCCGTCCGCCCGCTGCACCGTGATCGTGTCGCCGGGCACGAGAGAGCCGAGGTCGAAGAACACGGCCGGGCCGAGCTTCGCCGAGTCCACGTGCCCGACGATGACCGCGTTGCCGGTCTCACCGGGGCTCGGGCCCGGTTCGTACCAGCCAGCCTGGTCGGCCTGCTCCAACGGGGGGACCTGCACGGTGCCGTCCGGGTTGGTGCCGAGCGACATGATCGTCGCGTTGACGCCGATGCGGGGGATCTCGATGGTGCTCGGGGCAGCCCGGTTCAGCCCGGCGGGAACGTCGCCCTGCGCGGCGTGCTCCCCATCGTCCGGCGCCGTGGCGTCGTTCCCGGTGACCGTCGGCCCGGGGACCTCGGGGCCGGCCTGGGCGAGCGGCTGCGGAGGGCGGGGAGCGGGCCCGGTCTGCAACGAGGCGCCGATCATGCCGGCGCCGATCATGGCCAGGGTGACGACGACGGCCGCGCCGGCGGCGCGCCACGGTCTCCCGTGACGGCCGCCGGCCCGTGTCGCCGTCACGTCAGACGAGGGAACCATCGGTCCGCCGACGACGCATCAGAACGATCCCGCCCAGCGCGGCAGCGCCGAGCAGGCTCGCGCCACCGGTGGCCAGACCACGGTCGGTGCCGGTGCTGACGCCGCCGTCACCGCCGTCGACCCCACCGTGGGGCAGCACGACCAGTTCGCCCTCGCCGCACGAGCCCTTGAGCTCGTAGCGACCCGGCCGGGCGTCCTTGTCGACCTTGGCCTCGCCGTAGTACACGAACTCGCGCTCGTGCTCCCAGCCGTCCTCGCCCTTGCCGTGGTCGCGGCCCTTGTCGGAGCCGTACTCGTCGTCGGAGCCGTACTCGTGGCCCTTGGACTCCCAGCCCTTGTCCGAGCCGTACTCCTCGTCGGAGCCGTACTCGCGGCCCTTGTCCGAGCCGTACTCGTCGTCGGAGCCGTACTCGTGGCCCTTGGACTCCCAGCCCTTGTCGGAGCCGTACTCGTCGTCGG
>NZ_JBFAPG010000603.1:0-3275 GCF_040675595.1 Micromonospora sp. NPDC049580 | reverse complement strand
CCCGGCTCCCGATGGGCCGGGCGGTGCGGCGACCAGAGTTCGGGAATTGGCGGGTCTGCGAGCCGGTCGGGTTGGCTAGCCTCGCAGGCGTGTTCTCGCTAACCCGCGCCGACGGCCACCTGATCAGCACCGATCCCGCCCGGCTCGACCTGGACCGGATACACCACTGGCTGTCCACCGACGCGTACTGGGCGCTGGGGCGTGACCGGGAGACGGTCGTGCGGGCGTTCGCCGGGTCACTGCCGTTCGGCGTCTACCGGCCCGGGGACGGCCGCCAGGTGGCGGTGGCCCGGGTGGTCACCGACGGCGCCACCTTCGCCTGGCTCTGCGATTTGTACGTCGACCGGGCCTTTCGGGGCCTCGGGCTGGGTGGTTGGCTGGCCGGCGCGGTGCGCGACCACCTGGCCGAGCTGGGCGTACGCCGGATCCTGCTGGCCACCAACGACGCGCACGAGGTGTACGCGCGGGTCGGCTTCACCCCGTTGGACGTTCCCCAGCGGTGGATGCAGCTCGACCGGCGGCCACCGGTGACTCCGATCACCGGAAAGGAACAAAGCGGAGGTTCACCCCTTACGGTGGAGGCGTGACGCCACTCCGCCTGGGATACCTCTACGGCATCGGTGCGTATCTGCTCTGGGGTTTCTTTCCGCTCTACTTCAAGCTGCTGCGGCCCACCGGCCCGCTGGAGATCCTGGCCCACCGGATCGTCTGGTCGGTGCTCTTCGTGGCCCTGCTGCTCGGCGCGCTGCGCAACATCGGCTTCCTGCGGGCGCTGCTACGCCGCCGCCGGACGGTCGCCGGGATCGTCGCCGCGTCCGCGCTGATCGCCATCAACTGGGGCATCTACATCTACGGAGTCAGCTCCAACCGGGTGGTGGAGACCGCGCTCGGCTACTTCATCAACCCCCTCGTGGTGGTGCTGCTCGGGGTGACGGTGCTGCGGGAACGACTCCGCCCGGCGCAGTGGGTGGCGCTGGGCATCGGCGCGTCGGCCGTCGCGGTGCTCGCCGTCGACTACGGCCGGCTGCCCTGGCTGGCCCTGAGCCTGGCGTTCAGCTTCGCCGGCTACGGCCTGATCAAGAAGCAGCTCGGGTTGCCCGCCGCCGAGGGGCTCTTCGTCGAGTCGGCGGTGCTGGCGCTGCCCGCGCTGGGCTATCTCGCCTGGCTGAACCGGCATGGCGGGTTGACCTTCGGGCACGTCTCGGCCGGGCACACCGCGCTGCTGGTGCTGGCCGGCGCGGCCACCGCGATCCCGCTGCTGCTCTTCGCCGGGGCCGCCAACCGGCTGCCACTGACCGGCCTCGGCATGATCCAGTACCTGGCGCCGATCCTCCAGCTCGCCTGCGGCGTGCTGATCTTCCACGAGCCGATGCCGCCGGCCCGCCTCGCCGGCTTCGCACTGGTCTGGCTCGCCCTGGTGGTCTTCACCGCCGACGCCATTCGCCAGGCCCGTCAGGCCCGCCAGTCCCGCAGCACCCCTCGTCTCCCGAGCCCCGTCCCAACCCCCTGACCCACCCCGCCCTGGCCGTGCCCCCGCGATGGGGCGCGCGGGTTAGGGGACCGCGTACGTCAGCAGGGGGGTGCCGTCGGATCGTTGAAGTTCCACGCTGACCAGCTCGGCGTCGGTGAAGCGGGTGACGCCGGTGAAGCTGAGGTCGTCGCCGGGGGCCGCCAGCCAGGAGCCGATCTGCTCGCTGCTGCCGTTCGGGCCGTGCGCCACCAGCCGGAACGGGTACGCCTTGCCGTAGCTCGTCCGCGCGTCGTACCCGCAGTGCATGGTCACCTCGGTGCCCCACTTGCTGCCGGCCAACCCGATCTCGGCGTGCACCGGCCCGGCGGTGGCCACCGGCCGCATGGCGACCATCGACACCTGCGGGGCGGGGCGGGTGCCCTGTGCCCCCGGGGTGACCGGCGGGGCGACCGGTCGGGGCAGCACCGCGGCCGTGCCGACACCCACCACGAGGGCGAGCGCGGCGGCAGCCAGCGTGGTGAGGGCGTACCGCCGACGGGTCGCGGCGCGCTCGCGGCGCCGGCGGCTCCGGGCCTCCTCGAGCAGCGCGGGCACCCGGGGCGGGGACGGCGGCGGCAGGAACTGCTCCAGGCCCGCCGGGTCGAGGCGACCGAGCAGTCCGGGCAGGACGGCGATCTCGGCGACCGCGTCCCGGCAGGAGGCGCAGCCGGCGAGGTGCCGCTCGTAGGCCGCCCGCTCGGCGGGGGCCAGGGCACCCAGCACGTACGCGCCGTCGTCGTGCGCGAACTCGCACCGAGTCATCCCGTCACCCCCATCTCGGCCAGGACCAACCGTAGTGAGCGCAGGGCGTAGTGGGTGCGCGACTTCACCGTGCCCGGCGGCACGCCCAGCCGCGACGCCGCCTCGGCCACCGACCGCCCCTGGTAGAAGCATTCGACAAGCACTTCGCGGTGGGTGGGGCTGAGCCGGTTCAACGCCTCGGCGACGGTCCACGCCTCCACCGCACGCTCTGCCTCGTCGACCACCTCGGGCGGCTCGGGCAGCTCGTCGGTGAACACCTCACCGACCCGGGTGGACCGTCGCCGCCAGGCGTCGATGGCCAGGTTACGGGCGGTGGTGAACAGCCAGGCGCGTACGGAGCCGCGTCGCGGGTCGAGGGACTCGGGGTGCCGCCAGGCCCGCAGCAGCGTCTCCTGCACCAGGTCCTCGGCCCGCTGCCGATCGCCGTTGACCAGCCGCAGGGCGTGTGCGTACAGCGCCTCCGCGTGCTCGTCGTGCAGCGCCCGCAGCAGTTGGGCGTCATGGTCGCTGATGGCGGTCTCCTCACTTCCGGGCGCGCGTCCGGCGGTGTGTCCGCTCGGGAATACGTGCGGTCACGCCGAACGGTTCAGCCCGAGGTCAGACCGCTGGTCCCCACGCAGGTGTTCACGCCTGGTTCACATTGCGGCCGACGACCGCTCACCACGTCCTCCTAGCGTCCGGCTGGTACGCCGCCTGTCGTGCCACCGACTTTCCTGGAGGCCACTGAAATGAGCGACCGTCCCCGGCTGCTCCCCCTGTTGACCGGTAACCGTCATGGCACCCGTGACGCCATGACCTGTCTGTACCGCTGCGGCAACGCCTGTGACCACCCCGTCCCGAACACGTCGGACAACGCGTACTTCGGCGACGTGGTGAACGCGGAGGTCTCCCGGCGCGGCGTCGTCCGGGCCGGCGCGGTCGGCGCCCTGGTCCTCGGCTTCGGTGGCGCGGCGGCCGGCGCGCTGGCCGGCGCGACCCCCGCCGCCGCGGCGGCCCCCGCCAC
>NZ_JBFAPG010000602.1:0-3291 GCF_040675595.1 Micromonospora sp. NPDC049580 | reverse complement strand
CGCCCGGCGTCACCGCGTCTCCGACGGGACCCGGGACGCCGACGGCCGCGGCGGGACGACCGCTGCACGCGGTGCGCAACCAGAACCTGCTGGTCAGTCAGTTGCTCACCCCGCAGGCGTTCCTGCTCCCGTTCGGCGTGGCCTTCGTCGTGGTGCAGTTCGTCACCGCCGGGTCGTGGTCCTTCGTCGCGGTGGCGAGCACGCTGACCGCGATGGCCGGTGTGCTGCTGCAACCGATCCGCCGGGTGCTCGACGATTGGAACTTCCGGCTGGCCCGCGACGGCGGCACCCTGCGGGTGCACAACGGCCTGCTGGAGACGCGCGCGCAGACCGTGCCGCTGGACCGGGTCCAGACCGTGCGGGCCACCTGGCCGCTGCTGTGGCGGGTCAACGACTGGCTGCGGCTGCGGTTGGAGGTGGCCGGCTACTCCGTGGCGGAGGCCGACGACCGCAACCGGCCGGACCGGCTGCTGCCGGTCGGCGACCTGCCGACCGCCACGATGATCGTCGCCGAGGTGCTGCCGGGCGTACGCCTGGACGCGCTGACGCTGAGCCCACCACCGCCCCGGACGCGCTGGCTGCACCCGCTCGGGCGCGGCGCGCTCGGGGCGGGTCTGTTCGAGCGGGTCTTCGCCACCCGGTCCGGGCTGCTCACCCGGCAGTTGGCGATCGTGCCGTACGCGCGGATCCAGAGCGTGCGGGTGGTGCAGGGGCCGGTGCAGCGCCGACTGGGGCTGGCGACCGTGTACGCGGACACCGCCGGCGGCTCAGGCGCGGCCGCCCAGGACCGGGACCTCACCGAGGCGTGGGCCCTGGCAGCCGAGCTGACCACCCGAGCAACCAAAGCCCGCCGCACGCCCTAACCCCACCCCACCCCACCCCACCCCACCCCTCCGGTGATCATGAAGTTATTGCCCCGACACGCCGAGCGGACGGCCAATAACTTCATGATCGACGGGGGCAGGGCGGGGGCAGGGCAGGGCAGGGCAGGGCAGGGCGGGGTTGGTCAGTGGTCGGCGGGTATCGCTGGTTGGTCGCTTGGTGTGGGGTGTCTGTCGACTGATGGGTCGGGGGCGACCGTCTGCCCTGGTGGTTCGTTGGCGGCCCCCGCTCGGCGGGCCCGTAGCGCCGCCCAGCCACGCTCGGCCAGGCCGACGACCAGGTAGGTGAGCCCGACGTACGTCCAGCCCACCAGCACGTCGATCACGTAGTGCTCACCGGAGTAGACCAGGGTGAAGGTCATCGCCAGCGGGTACGCGAGCAGCAGCGGCCACCAGCGGCGACGGGTGGTGGTCAGGAAGAACAGCACCACGAACAGCGCCCACGCCGTGTGCAGAGACGGCATCGCGGCGACCGGGTTCGAGGCGATCTGGCCGGCGTTGAGCACGTTGCCGGCGCCGTGCATGCCGAACGCCTTCCAACCCCGGGTGGAGATCCGGGCGACCTCGGTGAGCAGGCCGTTCTGCGCCGCCCACCACGGCGGGGCGGCCGGGTACACGAAGTAGGTCACCAGGCCGGCGGCGCAGAGGAAACCCCAACGCCGCATGTACGCGGCCCAGCGGCGCCGGTCGCGCAGCCAGAGCACCGCGGCGGCGGTCAGCGCCACCACGAAGTGCGAGAAGTACACCCAGCTCGCCGCGACGTCCCACCAGTGCACCTGCGGGCGGTAGAGGTGCTCCTGCAACCAGATGGTGGGCACCTCACCGCCGGTGGCCCAGCCGAACATGAACCGGTCGGCGACGATCAGCTCCATGGCGTGCGGTGTGGCCCCGTTGTCGGCGAACCCGCGCGAGAGGTTGTAGACGACGAACAGCAGCACCACCGGCACCCAGTCCCGGGCGAAGCGTAGGTGGCTGCGCCACGGCCGCTCGCTGTTCCAGGCGATGGTCGCCAGCCAGATCCACACGAAGGCGTACGCGGGGTCGGTGGGCAGCCCGATCGCCAGCCAGGCGGCGACGAAGGCGACCGCCCAGATCGTCATGGCGACGACGCGCCGACGGCCCCCGTCCGGGGACGCGGGCGGGTCGGTCCGGGCGGGGGGTTGGGGGTCAGTCACGACGGCCATCGCGGTCAAGGTTAACGACGGGTACGGCATCGACCGACGGGGACCACCCGGCGAAGCCGTGCACACGTGGACGGCG
This sequence comes from Micromonospora sp. NPDC049580, assembly GCF_040675595.1. Lineage (NCBI taxonomy): Bacteria > Bacillati > Actinomycetota > Actinomycetes > Micromonosporales > Micromonosporaceae > Micromonospora > Micromonospora sp. NPDC049580. The sequence goes on along the minus strand of NZ_JBFAPG010000602.1, from coordinate 1,150 downwards.
GTCGGTGTGCGGATCGTCGGGCGCGTGCGCGACGGGCTCGGCGAGCACCTAGGCTGACGACCATGCAGGAGCAGCCCGAGCCGGCCTTCGCGCCGGGTCTGACCGCCCAGGTCGAACTGACCGTCACCGACACGGACACCGCCCAGGCGGTCGGTTCGGGGGACGTACCGGTGCTGGGCACACCCCGGGTGCTCGCACTCGCCGAGGCGGCCACCGTCGCGGCCACGGCGGCCACGCTGCCGCCCGGGTCGACAACTGTCGGCACCCGGGTCGAGTTGGAGCACCTCGCGCCGACGGTGGTCGGGCGCACGGTACGGGCGCAGGCGCTGCTCGCGGCGGTCGACGGTCGCCGGTTGTCGTTCGAGGTCACCGTCGCGGACGGCGACCAGACGGTGGCCCGGGGCCGGGTCGACCGGATCCTGGTGGACCGGCAACGCTTCGTCGACCGGGCCGGGCGGTCGTCGTGAGCGCCGGGTTCAGCGAGGTCGCCGACCGGGTGTACGTGCTGCGCGAGCCCCTGCTGCGGGTCAACGTCACCCTGGTCGTCGGCGACGACGAGGCGCTGCTGGTGGACACGCTCTCCTCGGCCGGGCAGGCCACCGAGCTGGCCGCCGCCGTCGGGCGGGTCACCGACCGTCCGCTGACGCTTGTCAACACCCACCACCACTACGATCACTGCTTCGGCAACGCCGTCCTGGCCGGCGACCCACCCCGCCCGGTGTACGCGCACGAGCGGGCCGCCGCGGCCCTGCGCGACGAGCCGGAGCGGCTGCGCCGGGAGGCGTACGAGGAGGTGCGCACGGAGCACCCGGAGCTGGCAGCCGAGCTGGCCGACACCCCGCTGCTCGCTCCGACGCACATGGTGCACACGGAAACCACGCTCGACCTGGGTGGCCGGCGGGTGCTGCTGCGGCACCCGGGGCGCGGGCACACCGACGCCGACGTCGTGGTGCACGTGCCCGACGCGGACGTGCTCGTCGCCGGCGACCTGGTGGAGCAGAGCGGCCCGCCCGCCTTCGAGGACTCGTACCCCCTGCAGTGGCCGGACGCGGTCGCGGACCTGCTGCGGCTGACCACCGCGCGCACGGTGGTCGTGCCGGGCCACGGCGACCCGGTGGACGTCGGGTTCGTCCGCGCCCAGCACGCCGAA
>NZ_JBFAPG010000601.1:0-3295 GCF_040675595.1 Micromonospora sp. NPDC049580 | reverse complement strand
GGTGGCGCACCGGCCGTGGCGGGCGTACCGGGCCGAGGAGGAGCTGCGGGGTCGACTGTTCAGCCCGGAGCTGGCGGCGCGGGCCGCCGACGCCGAGTTGACCGAGGCTCGGCCGCTGCGGCACAACGGCTTCAAGCTGCCCCTGACCCGGGCCATCACGGTGCGGGTGCTCAGCGAGTTGGCAGCCTCGTGAGCACCGGCGCGGTCGGTCGGGCGCATCCCCGGCTGGAGGGTCGGGAGAAGGTCACCGGCACGGCCCGGTACGCGGTGGAGTACCCGGTGGACGGCGTCACCTACGGCTGGGCGGTGCAGGCGGCCGTGGTCCGGGGCCGGATCACCCGCGTCGACACCGACGAGGCCCTGGCGTCGCCCGGCGTGCTTGCCGTACTGCACCACGGCAACGCGCCCCGGATCGCGCCGGGCCCGCAGCCGGAGCTGTGGTTGTTGCAGGAGCCGGCGGTAAACCATCGAGGGCAGTTCGTCGCGGTGGTGGTGGCCACCAGCCTGGAGGCGGCCCGCGAGGGTGCCCGACTGGTGCGCATCGACTACGACGCCACGCCGCACAGCACCGTGCTCACCGACGACCACCCCGGCCTGTACCGGCCGGAGCACGTCAACCCCAGCTATCCGACGGACACGGCCGAGGGTGACTTCGACGCCGGGTACGCCGCCGCGCCGGTGCGGGTGGACGCCACCTACCGGACACCGGCGTACCACAACAATCCGATGGAGCCGCACGCCACGACGGCACGGTGGCACGACGGGCGGCTGCTGGTGCACGACTCGACCCAGGGCGCCGCGCCGGTGCAGACCACGCTGGCCGAGCTGTTCGGGCTGCCCCAGGAGTCCGTGCGGGTCATCGCCGAGCACGTCGGCGGCGGCTTCGGCAGCAAGGGCTCCGCCAAGGCGGCGGTGGTGCTCGCCGCGCTCGCCGCCCGGCACGTGGACCGCCCGGTCAAGTTGGCGCTGACCCGCCAGCAGCTGTTCGGGCCGATCGGCTACCGCACGCCCAGCATCCAACGGGTCCGCCTCGCCGCCGACACCGACGGTCGGCTCACCGCGGTCTGTCACGACGCGATCAGCCAGACCTCGACCGTCCGGGAGTTCGCCGAGCAGATCGCCGTCTACACCCGCAGCATGTACGCGGCGCCGCACCAACGCACCACCCACCGGCTGGTCCGCCTCGACGTGCCCACGCCGTTCTGGATGCGCGCCCCCGGCGAGTGCCCCGGCGCGTACGCCCTGGAGTCGGCGATGGACGAGCTGGCCATCGCCGTCGGCGTCGACCCGGTGGAGCTGCGGATCCGCAACGACGCCCAGGTCGACCCCGACCAGGGGGAGCCGTTCACCAGCCGCAATCTGGTGGCCTGCCTGCGCGAGGGGGCGCAGCGGTTCGGCTGGGCGCAGCGGGATCCCACGCCTCGGGCCCGGCGCGACGGGCGGTGGCTGATCGGCACCGGGGTGGCCGGGTCGAGCTACCCGGCCCGGGCGAGACCGTCCTCGGCGGCGGCCACCGCCCGGCCCGACGGCACCTTTCTGGTACGGATCGACGCCACCGACATCGGCACCGGTGCCAGGACGGCGCTCTGCCAGGTGGCCGCCGACGCGCTGGGGGTGCCGCCCGAGCGGGTCGAGATCCGCATCGGCGACAGCGACCTCCCGGTGGCTCCCGTGGCCGGGGGCTCGATGGGCACCGCCTCGTGGAGCTGGGCCGTGATCCGGGCCTGCGAGGCGTTGCGCGGGAAGCTGCGCGACGGTGCACCGCCGGGCACCGAGGTCAGCGCCGAGGCGGACACCACCGACGAGGTGGGCGGTCAGCCCGAGCGGCCCCGGTACGCGTACGGGGCGCAGTTCGTCGAGGTGCGGGTGGACGCGGACACCGGCGAGGTGCGGGTGAACCGGATGCTCGGGGTGTTCGCCGCCGGCCGGGTGGTGAACCCGACGACGGCGCGCAATCAGCTGATCGGCGGCATGACGATGGGGCTGTCGATGGCGCTGCACGAGGAGGGCCTGCTCGACGAGCGCTACGGCGACTGGGTCAACCACGACCTGGCCACGTACCACATCACCGGCTGCGCGGACGTCGAGGCCATCGAGGCGTACTGGCTGGACGAGCGGGACGACGAGCTGAACCCGGCCGGGGTGAAGGGCGTCGGCGAGATCGGCATCGTCGGCACCGCGGCGGCGGTCGCCAACGCCGTCCACCACGCCACCGGCGTCCGCATCCGGGACCTGCCGATCCGGTTGGACAAGCTGGTCGGAGCTTCAGGTTTGGCTTAAATAAGCCAGCGGTGATATAAATGTCGCCGTGCACGCCTTCGACGTGCTGGGCGATCCGGTCCGGCGCCGCATCCTGGAGCTGCTCGCCGACGGCGAGCAGACCGCGGGCGCGGTCAGCGCGGTCATCCGCGACGAGTTCGGCATCTCCCAGCCCGCCGTGTCACAGCACCTCAAAGTGTTGCGGGACAACGGCTTCGCCACCGTGCGGCCAGAGGGCGCCCGGCGGCTGTACGCGGTCGACCCACGCCCGTTGCGCGAGGTCGACGGCTGGTTGGAGCACTTCCGCCGGTTCTGGGCGCCACCCCTGGCGGCACTCGCCACCGAGCTGGCCCGGGGCCGACGCGAACGTCGCCTGCGCGGGCCCGCCGACCCACCCGAGGAGAGGAACACCTGATGTTCGACGCGACCGAGCAGATCAACGCCGTCCAGCGGCAGGTCGGCAGCCGCACCCTGGAAGCCGGCGAGGCCCGGGTGACCACGATCAGCCAGACCTACCAGGCGACGGCCGAGGATCTGTGGGACGCCTGCACCAACGCCGAGCGCATCCCCCGCTGGTTCCTGCCGATCAGCGGCGACCTGCGGCTGCACGGCACGTACCAGCTCCAGGGCAACGCCCACGGCACCATCGAGAGCTGCGAGCCTCCGCACCGCTTCACCGCCACCTGGGAGATGGGCGGCGAGGTGAGCTGGATCGAGGTGCGGGTCACGCCGGTCGGCGACGAGCGGGCCCGCCTCGACCTGGACCACATCGCGCATGTCGACCAGGACCGGTGGGCACAGTTCGGGCCGGGCGCGGTCGGCGTCGGCTGGGACCTGGGCCTGCTCGGTCTTGCCTCCTACCTCTCCGGCGACGGCAGCGGCGTCCGGCCGGAGGACAGCGCCGAGTGGGTCGCCTCCGCCGAGGGACGACGCGCCATGGAGCTGAGCAGCCAGCTGTGGTGCGAGGCGAGCATCGCCGCCGGGACCGACGCCGACGAGGCCAAGGCCGCCGCCGAGCGCACCACCGCCTTCTACA
>NZ_JBFAPG010000600.1:0-3308 GCF_040675595.1 Micromonospora sp. NPDC049580 | reverse complement strand
GCTCGCCTCGGGTGCGGGCGGAGTGCTGTGTCGGGGCCGATATCCGGTACTGCCCGCCCGACCGGCGGCGTTAGGGTCATAACCGCTCACGCTCATTACATGCTCGGAGGTTCACGGTGGCCGCGCTGCGTCAGTACCTGGGTGTCTGGCGGATCCCCGGTGCGCCGATCCTGCTGGTCACCGGCATCATCGGGCGACTCGGAATCGGCATGACGCCGCTGGCGCTACTGCTGGTGGTCGAGCAGGTGACCGGCCGGTACGCGCTGGCCGCCGTTGCCGGCGGCATCTACGCCGTCGCCGGCGCCGCGCTCAGCCCGGTGGCCGGGCGGATCGCCGACCGGGTCGGCCCGAGCCCGGTGCTGCTCGTCACCGCCGTGGCCCACCCGCTGGCGCTCATCGGACTGCTGCTGGCCAGCCGTTCGGGCGACGACGCCCTCGCCGCCATCTACCTGACGGCCGGCGTCGCCGGTGCGACGTACCCGCCGCTCACCGCCGCCATCCGCGGCGCCTGGAACGAGCTGACCAGCCCCGCCTCCGGCCGGTACACCCTGCGCAACACCGCCCTGGCCGCGGAGACCTCACTGTTCGAGATCGTGTTCGTGCTCGGCCCGCTGCTCGTGGCCGGCTTCGTGCTGGTCGCCGACGCGGCCGCCGCGCTCATCGGGGCAGCGGTCGTCACCCTGGTGGGCACCACCGCCGTCGCCCTCGGTCGCGTGATGCGCGGATGGCGTCCGCACCCGCGCGAACACCACGCCCGTGGGCTCGGCCCGCTGCGGGTCGGCGGCTTCCCGGCCCTGCTGGTCTGCGTGGCCGGGCTGGGCATCGCCTTCGGCGCCGCCGGTGTGATCGTTCCGGCGTACGCCGGCAACGCCACCACCGACGATCCGGAGAGCCTGGCCGGGCTGTTGCTGGCGGTCTGGGGAGTCGGCAGCGCGATCGGCGGCTTCTGGTTCGGCGTCCGTCGGCCCGCGCCGAACATGACCCGCCAGTTCGCCCTGCTGCTCGCCGCGCTGGCCGGCACCTTCGTGGTGTTCGCGGTGATGCCCACGCCACTGGCGCTGGGCGTGGCGCTGATCGTCGGTGGGGCCACCATCGCGCCGGCGCTGACCCTGGAGAACACCCTGGTCGGCCGGATCGCCCCGGCCGGCATGCTGAACGAGGCGTACACCTGGGTCGTCACGGTGGCCGTGGCGGCGAGCGCCGCCGGCGGCTCGGTGGCCGGCCTGATCGTGGATCACGCCGGGGGCGTGCCGTGGGCCTTCGTCTTCGCCGGGGTGGCGGTGGCCGTCGGGGCCGCGGTCGCCGCGCTGCCCGCCGGGCCCATCGCCCGGGCAGAAGCCTCGGCGGTACGCGCCGAAGAGCCCGTCCCCGTCTGACCAGTCACCGGCCGGCTCGGTCCGACCAGGCCCCGCGCCTTGATCGACTCGGGTTCCTGCAAGTCGCGGTGTCCCGTTGACGAGGACGCCCCGACATCCAGAAACCCGAGTCAATCTCAGTGGACGTGCCCCCGGTGACTTCTGTGGCCGCCCGGCGTCCTTCAGAATGGGCATCGACGAGGGGGAACCATGGCCAAGCTGCTCTACTCCGCGACCGCGTCGCTCGACGGCTACATCGCAGGCCCCGGCGGGGACATGTCCTGGCTGACCGAACACCTCACGATCGACAACGCGACCGCGGACCGCGTCCTGGCCAACGTCGGCGCGATCCTGGCCGGCAACCGCACCTTCGGCGGCGACGACCCCAACCGAGGGACCGAGAAAGAGGGCGCGTTCGGCGGCCGGTACCACGGACCGGTGTTCGTGCTGACCCACCAGCCGCCGGCCGAGCCCCCGGACGGCATCACGTTCGTCGGCGACCTGCACAGCGCCGTCGAGCAGGCCAGGGAGGCCGCCGGCGACAAGTACGTGAACGTCCTCGGCGCCGACATCGCCCGGCAGTGCGTCCGGGCCGGCCTGCTCGACGAGATCCTGATCTTCTTCGCTCCGGTGCTGCTCGGAGACGGGGTGCGCATGTTCGACGACCCGGGCGGCGCACGGGTGCGGCTGACGCCCATCCCGGGCGAGACCACGCACTGGTACAGCGTGGGGTGAACCGCTCGGCAACCGTGGCGCCGGCACTCCACGCCTGCGAGTGCCGGCCCGGCTGCTCGTGCTGCTAGCGGTAGTTGGTGAACTGGAGGGCGACGCCGAAGTCCTCGCCCTTGAGCAGCGAGATGACCGCCTGGAGGTCGTCCCGCTTCTTGCCGGTGACGCGCAGCTGGTCGCCCTGGATCTGCGCCTGAACGCCCTTGGGGCCCTCCTCGCGGATCTTCTTGCTGATCGCCTTGGCCTTGTCCGTCTCGATGCCCTGGATCACCTTGCAGTCGATCTTGAACACCTTGCCGGACGGGCGAGCCTCGCCGGCGTCCAGCGACTTCAGCGAGATGTTCCGCTTGACCAGCTTCTCCTTGAACACGTCCAGCGCGGCCCGGACGCGCTCCTCGGTCTCCGCCTGGAGGCCGATCGCCTCCTCGCCCGACCAGGAGATCTCCGCGCCCGTGCCGCGGAAGTCGAACCGCGTCGCGAGCTCCTTCTCCGCCTGGCGAAGGGCGTTGTCGACCTCCTGGCGGTCAACCTTGCTCACGATGTCGAATGACGGGTTCGCTGGCATGCTTCTGCTCCTGCTGTCCGGCGGTCTGGGCGTGCCGTCGGCCGCCGACCAGCGGCACGACCCTCTGACCGTACCCGGTTGCGTCGGTCCCGGGGCGAGCCGCTATCCTTGCTTCCGCCGCCGCGTTACGACGCGGTGGGGTGCCCTGGCGGGTTGCCCGAGCGGCCAATGGGAGCGGACTGTAAATCCGTCGCGAAAGCTACAGAGGTTCGAATCCTCTACCCGCCACCAGGTGCAGACATGGCCCCTGACCAGCAGAGATGCTGATCAGGGGCCGTTGTCGTTGATCTAGCCGAGTCTGGCTAAGTCCAGCCCGTGACGACTGGTTGTGGGCAGATGGTGGGCAGGTCGATCTTGCCCCTGAGGGTTCTCTAAGGCTGCGAACGTCCGGGTTGGTGTCTGGTCCTCGCCTGGTGGAGTCCGTGCCTGTGGCGATCAGCTGAGGGGGCCGCGGTGAGATGTCGCCAGCTGCGGGAGAGGACCGGGGGCAAGCCAGTCCCGGGGTTGGACTGGCGCGGCAGTCGGAAGCCCTGATCGGCGACGGGGCCGACCGGTTTGGCTTCCGTATCGCCTGGCCATGATCGTGCCGCTGGCCGGATCAGCGGATTCGGGGCGGCGGTCCGGCGGCGGGGCGGAAAGCCACCGACTGCCGCCGGACC
>NZ_JBFAPG010000599.1:0-3314 GCF_040675595.1 Micromonospora sp. NPDC049580 | reverse complement strand
GCACTGACCTGCCGTGCGGCGGGTCGGGCTTCGACGCGTTCAGCTCTGCTGGGCGTCCTTCGCGCGGGCCTTGAGCGCCCGCACCACACCGTCGCGACCCTCGGCGACCAGTCGACGCAGCGGGCCGGGGTTGCCGTCACCGGCCAGCCACGCGTCGGTGGCCGCCACCGTGTCGTCGTCCACCAGGTACGTCGGGTACGCCAACTGGGCGAACTCCTGCGCCGGCTCGCTGTCCCGAGTGGCCCACACCTGGCCGACCGCCGCGAAGTACTTCTCCCGGTACGGGGCGACCAGCTCCACCTGCGCCGGGTGGGCGAAGCCCTGCAACAGCGCCCGGTGCCGCCAGTTCGGCAGCGCGTCCGGGCCGGTCAGCAGCGCCCACACGGCCGCCTTGTTCTCCGCCGTCGGCACCAGCGCGTGCGCGTACGCGGCCTCCCGCTCGCCGCTGGCGGTGCGGTCACCGGCCAGCTCCGCCTCGATCTCGGCGGCACCGGCCGCGCCGTTGGCCACCAGCGCCCCGAGCACCGTCCAGCGCAGCTCGGTGTCCACGGTCAGCCCGGTCGGCACGCCGGTGCCGTCCAGCCAGCCGCGCAGCGTGGCCAGGTCCTCTTCGGACCGGGCGGCCGAGGTGTACGCCCGGGCCCAGGCCAGCTGGAAACCGCTGCCCGGCTCGGCGGAGGCGAGCGCGTCCTTCGCCGTGCGAGCCAGCCCCGCCCAGCCGGTGGCCGCCCACGCGGGGTCGGCGTAGAGGGTGAGCGCGGTGGTGGCCTGGCGCAGGGTGGCGGTCACCAGGTTGATGTCGGTCTCCGCGGACAGCCCGGCCAGCACCAGCGCCACGTAGTCGCGGGTCGCCAGCTCGGCGTCTCGGGTCATGTCCCACGCGGCCGTCCAGCAGAGGGCGCGGGCCAGCGACGAGTCGAAGCCGCCGATGTGCTGCACCACCGTGGCCATCGACCGGTCGTCGAGGCGCAGCTTGGTGTAGCTCAGGTCGTCGTCGTTGAGCAGCAGCACGTCGGCGGCTCGAACGCCGCGCAGGTCGGCGAGGTCGGTCCGCTCGCCGGTCACGTCCACCTCGTAGCGTTCGCGGCGGACCAGCCGTCCGTCGGTCAGGTCGTACAGGCCCACGCCGATCCGGTGGGTGCGCAGCGTCGGGTACGCCGCCGGCGCCTCCTGCCGGACGACCACCTGCTCGTACGTGCCGTCGGCGCCGATGGTCACCTCCGGCCGCAGCGTGTTGACCTGGGCGGTCTCCAGCCACTGCGCGGCGAACTTGCGCAGCTCCCGGCCCGAGGCCGCCTCCAGCTCGGTGAGCAGGTCGTCGAAGGTGGCGTTGCCCCAGGCGTGCTTGCCGAAGTACGCCCGCAGCCCGGCCACGAACGGCTCCTCACCCACGTACGCGACGAGCTGCTTGAGCACGCTCGCGCCCTTGGCGTAGGTGATGCCGTCGAAGTTGACCTCGACGGCCTCCATGTCAGGCATCTCGGTGTAGACCGGGTGCGTGGAAGAGAGCTGGTCCTGCCGGTAGCCCCAGTTCTTCCGGATGGACAGGAACGTCGTCCACGCTTCGGTGAACCGGGTGGCGTTGGTGTTGCACCAGTGGCTGGCCCACTCGGCGAACGACTCGTTGAGCCACAGGTCGTTCCACCACCGCATGGTGACCAGGTCGCCGAACCACATGTGGGCCAGCTCGTGCAGGATCGTGTTGGCCCGCTGCTCGTACTCGAAGTCGGTGACCTGGGAGCGGAACAGGTAGTGCGACTCGGCGTGCGTGACGCAGCCGAAGTTCTCCATCGCGCCGGCGTTGAAGTCGGGCACCCACAGCTGGTCGTACTTGGGCAGCGGGTAGCGCACGCCGAACTTCTCGTGGAAGAAGTCGAAGCCCTGCTTGGTGATGAGGAACAGATCGTCGGAGTCCAGGTACTGAGCCATCGACGCCCGGGAGAACACCCCCAGGTCGATGCCGTCGTGGCTGTCGCGCACCTCGTGGTACGGGCCGGCGCACAGCGCCGTGATGTACGTGCTCATCCGCGGCGACTCGGTGAAGTGGAGGGTCTTGAGCCCCTCGCCGGCCGGCTCCTCGCGCTGCACCGGCATGTTGGACACCACCCGCCAGTGCTCGGGGACGGTGGCGTGCCAGGTGTAGACGCTCTTCAGGTCGGGCTGGTCGAAGCAGGCGAACACGCGCTGCGCGTCGGCCGTCTCGAACTGGCTGTAGAGGTACGTCTCGCCGTCCACCGGGTCGACCGTGCGGTGCAGCCCCTGCCCGCTGTTGGAGTAGGCGAAGTCCGCGTCGACGACCAGGGTGTTCTCGCTGTCCAGCCCGGACAGGGTCAGGCCCTTCTCAGCCGACCAGTCGGACAGGTCCACCGGGGCGCCGTTCAGCGTGGCGGACCGCACCGACTCGGCGGCCACCTCGATGAACGTGCTCGCCCCCGGTTCGGCGCAGCGGAACCGGACCTCGGTCGTCGAGGAGAACGTGCGGCCGTCGGCCGCCAGCACGGCGGTCGACAGGTCCAGACTGATGTCGTACCCGGTCACCTCGAGCAGGCGTGCCCGCTCGGTCGCCTCGACCTGCGTCAGGTTACGCACTCCCGGCACTGTTCGTCTCCATCCCACGTCTCGCCGTACGCCCGGCGGCGCCCGTCTGCCGACCGCTCGTGACGTCCGGCCCGATCCGAGTCTTCCACGTACGGGCAGCCGGCGGTGGGCGAGGTCACGCTCTCATTCGGGTGCCGGTCGATGGGCCGTGGGGTGAGGATCGAGGTGAGACGCCGGACTGCCGGCGTCACCCGTCGCGAAGGGACCTCACCGTGACCGATCGTGTCACCGCCGACATGTGGTTCGACCCGATTTGCCCGTGGGCGTGGATCACGTCCCGCTGGCTGCTGGAGGTCGAGCAGGTCCGCGAAGTGGACATCCGCTACCACGTCATGAGCCTGTCCGTGCTCAACGAGGGCAGGGACCTGCCAGAGCAGTACCGGGAACTGATGGACAACGGCTGGGGCCCGGTGCGGGTGTGCATCGCCGCCGAGCAGCGCTACGGCAGCGACGCGCTGCGCAAGCTCTACACCGCGCTGGGCACCCGCATCCACCTCGGTAAGGAGCAGCTCGGGCCGGAGCTCTACGTCGCCGCGCTGACCGAGGCCGGCCTGGACCCGGCGCTGGCCGCCGCCGCCGACAGCACCGAGTACGACGAGGCGCTGCGGGCCAGCCACGAGGCCGGCATGCGCCCCGTCGGGCAGGACGTCGGCACCCCGGTCGTCCACGCGCCCGGCCCGGACGGCAGCCCGGTCGCGTTCTTCGGCCCGGTGATC
>NZ_JBFAPG010000598.1:0-3333 GCF_040675595.1 Micromonospora sp. NPDC049580 | reverse complement strand
GGCGCTGGTAGACGAGCTGCTGGCTGGCCGCGATCGGCGCGAGGACGAGCGGCGAATCATCGCGACGTTGCGCAGGAGCGTGGCGGGCCGCTGGGATACACGGTGACGGTGGACGGCGGTGACGCGGCGTTCCTTTACAAGATCTGCCTGAAGACCACCACCACGGTGAACACCTACCCGGCCGGTGGCGGCGACCGGGTCTGCTCCGGCAAGAAGGGCTCGACCGACGGGTCGTTCGACCTGACCGCCGAGTTCACCGACGGCGACACGGTCTGGATGGACGTCGAGATGCTGGTGGACCTGAGCGGCCACTCGCGGACCAAGGACAACGTGGACATCACCGGGTCGCACTCGTGCACGCTCAAGGGCGCCCTGTACGCGGGAAAGTTCAAGTGCGAGAACGCGATCAACAAGAAGAGCTTCGAGGCGCCGTCGATCGAGCCGTACCAGGTGGCCGTCGACGACCCGAACGCCCCGGTGGTGCAGCTTCTGACGCTGATGGCCTGGTGCGTGAGCGCCGCCGCGGTGCTCGGTCTGCTGCTGACCGGCATGACGTTGGCCTCGCAGTTGCGGCGCGGCGCGCTGGAGGAGCGGACCGAGTACACCAAGCAGATCGCGTTCGTGATGGCGGCGTGCCTGCTCGCGACCACCGCCGGGCCGATCGTCGAGGCGCTCGGGTTCAGCCAGTGACCACCCCGACGGGCCCCGGCCCCGGCCGACTGACCAACCCCTTTTCCCAGCACTGAAGGAGCACCCAATGGCCCTCTCCGACATCTACTACAGCGGTCTGGTTCGGATCCCGTTCGGGATCCGTCCCGCGCCCGAACTGGGCGGCGATTTCGTTGGCGGGGTGCCGCAGCCGGCGACCGGCGAAAACTCGGTGCCCAGTGAGCTCGCCACGAAGGTCGAGCAGGCGCTCGGCCTGGTCGCCTGGGCGGGTACGGCGGCCGGCGTCCTCGGTGTGCTGATCACCGGCGCGGTGATGGCGATCTCACACAAGCGGGGTGAGAGCTCGGAGCACATGAGCCGGCTGGGCATGGTGCTGGGCGGCTGCATCCTGGTCGCCACCGCGGGCCCGATCGTGACCTGGGTCTTCGGCACCGGCGGCCAGGCGGACGGGAACTGACGCATGCGCGCGCGACACGCATCCGGGCCGGCGGAGGAGGGGCCGTTCTGGCGGCACCGTCGATGGCAGGTGTCGGCGGCCTTCGTGGTGCTGGCGCTCTGCACCGGCGTCGGCGCGGCGTTCTACGGGGGCGGGGACGCCGGTTCCCGGGCCGCGCCCGCGTCCGGGCCGGTGATCGGCGGCCTCGCGCCGGACGGGTCGCGACCGCAGGGCTGCCGCACCGTGGACGCCGTACAGCGGATCCCGGACGCGGCGCCGACCGACGTCACGTGGCACCCGCTCAACGGCGCGCAGACCCCGTTCTCCGCCTCCGCCGGGCCGCTGAAGGCCACCGGGCCGCTGCGCTGGTGCTTCGCGCACACCCCGATGGGCGCGGTGCTGGCGGTGCACACCATCTCCCGGCAGATGAGCGGCCCGGACTGGCGTACGGTCAGCCGGCAGCAGCTCGTGCCCGGGCTCGGGCGGGACTACTTCGACGCGATGCGTGAGTCGCTGGAGGACGGCGGCCCGCCGCAGACCTCCAACCGCCTCGCCGGGTTCCTCGTGGTGCGCTACACGCCCCGGACGGCCGTGGTCCGGGTGCTGGTCCGGCAGGCGACGGCGCGCTACTTCTCGGTCGACTACACGGCGGACTGGAACGGCGTGGACTGGCGGCTGCGGCCGCTGAGCTCCGGCGGTCTCTACGGCCCGGTCACCCCGGTGCTCTCGCTGGCCGGCTTCGTGCTGTGGAAGGAGAGCTGAGATGGCTGAGTGCGCGACCGGCGACGCCGTCTACATCGGGGAGATCGGCCAGGTCGTCGGCTTCTTCGAGCGGGGCATCGACGGCATCCTCAGCGACATCGCGGGCGCCATCATGGGCGCGGCGGTGGAGTTGTTCGCCAACCTCGGCGACGTGCCGACGCTCGGCGACGAGAAGATCAACGATCAGATCCACCTGCAGACCGACTGGCTCGTGGTGACCATAGCGGTGGCGTCGTTGCTGGCTGCGGCGTTCCGGATGGCACTGCTACGGCGGGGACAGGCGTTGTGGACGGCGCTGTCGGGCCTGGTCCGCATGATCCTGACCGTGGGCGCCGCGTGGACCGTGCTCAACCTGCTCGCCACCGAGGCCGACCACTACAGCGACCACCTGTACGACCAGGGCATCAAGGCGCAGCTCAAACTGATCGCCAACTGTGGCACCGACGGGCTCACCGCGTTCCTGCTGATCATCATCGGGTTGCTGCTGCTGGTCGCCGGCTGCATCCACGTGATCCTGATGTACCTGCGGCTCGGCGCGATGGTGCTGCTCACCGGCACGTTGCCGCTGGCCGCCGCGGCGTCGATGACCGAGTCGGGCGGCGGGTGGTGGCGTAAGCACATCGCCTGGATGGTGGCCTGGCTGGCGTTCAAACCGGTGGTCGGGCTGATCATGTATTCCGGGGCGGCGATGATCGGCTCGGTCGACGGCGACGCCAAGCACTACAAGCTGGCCGGCGCCGCCATCCTGCTGATGGCCGCGGTCGCGCTGCCGGCGTTGATGCGACTGATCGTGCCGGCCATGGCGGCGCTCGGTTCGTCCGACGGCGTGGGCGCGGGTGTCGCCGCCGGCGCCGCCGGCGCGGGCGCGGTGGCGAGCGGGGCCAAGCGGATCGCCGGTGGCGGCGGTTCGAGCGGCGGCGGCGCGGCCAGGGCGCCGAGCGGCGGCGCGCCCACCGGCGCGGCGTCCAAGGGGGGCGGCGCGTCCAAGGCTGATGGTGCGTCGAAGGCCGACGGCGCGTCCAAGGCCGACGGGGCGTCGACGTCCGACGGGGCGTCCACGGCCGAGGGCGCCTCCACGCCCGACGGGGCGTCCACAGCCGAGGGCACGGCCGGCGGTGGCGGGTCGACGTCCGCAGGACAGCAGGCGTCCGGGAGTAAGCCGGCGTCCGGCGGGGAACCGGCGTCCGGCGGGGAACCGGCGTCCGGTAGCGAGCCGGTGTCCGGTAGCGAGCCGGCGTCGGGCAGCAGACCGGCGCCCGAGAGCGAATCGGCATCCGGCAGCACCCCCGCGAGCAGCACCCCGGCGCCCGCGAGTAGCCCGCCGTCCGGCAGCGATGCGGCAGGCGGTGGCGGGTCGGCAGGTGGCGGCGGGGACTCGCAGTGCCGGGGCTTGCGCTTCACCGTCGGTACGGGTCGATGATTTCCTTTGGGCGCAGCGCGGGGCGGCGAGGTCGCGGAGTGTCGGC
>NZ_JBFAPG010000597.1:0-3348 GCF_040675595.1 Micromonospora sp. NPDC049580 | reverse complement strand
CGTCGTGGCCGGCGTCGCGCAGCGCGACGGCCAGCGGCACCAGGGGAAAGACGTGCCCGACGAGCGGGGCGGAGACCACCAGCACGCGCATCTCGCGGATCCTATGTCGACACCGCCGGGCGCGGTGCCCCGTTGACCCCGCGCCGCCGCGCCGTCAGTCGCCGTCGCGCTGGTCGACGATGCGGCGCATCTTACCCATCGACCGTTCCACCGAGTCCGGGGCGAGCACCGCCACCGCGACGCTCACCCCGATGGTGTTCTTCACCAGCTCGACCAGCGCCGCGCCGGCCCGCTCGGCGGCGTCCACGGCCACCCCGACGCGCCGCTCCACCCGTACGGTCAGGGTGTCCAGCCGGCCGCGCCGGTCGAGGACGCACTGGAAGTGCGGCGACAGCTGCGGCGTGCGCAGGATCAGCTCCTCGATCTGCGTGGGGAAGACGTTCACCCCGCGAACGATCATCATGTCGTCCGTCCGGCCGGTGATCTTCTCGATCCGGCGCATCGGCCGCGCGGTGCCGGGGAGCAGCCGGGTGAGGTCCCGGGTGCGGTAGCGCACCACCGGCATCGCCTCCTTGGTCAGCGAGGTCAGCACCAGCTCGCCCCGCTCACCGTCGGGCAGCACTACCCCGGTGACCGGGTCGATGATCTCCGGGTAGAAGTGGTCCTCCCAGAGGTGCAGCCCGTCCTTGGTCTCGACGCACTCGGTGGCCACGCCGGGGCCCATCACCTCGGAGAGCCCGTAGATGTCGACCGCGTGGATGTCCAACCGCTGTTCCATCTCGCGGCGCATGTCCTCGGTCCACGGCTCCGCGCCGAAGATGCCGACCCGCAGCGAGGTGGTGCGGGGGTCGACGCCCTGGCGCTGCATCTCGTCGACGATGGCGAGCATGTAGCTGGGCGTGACCATGATGACCTCGGGTTCGAAGTCGCGGATCAGCAGCACCTGCCGTTCGGTCATGCCGCCGGAGACCGGGATGACCGTGCAGCCGAGTTCCTCGGCCCCGTAATGGGCGCCCAGACCGCCGGTGAAGAGCCCGTAGCCGTACGCGACGTGCACGCGGTCGCCGGGACGGCCGCCGGAGGCGCGGATGGACCGGGCCATCAGCCGGGCCCAGGTCCGCAGGTCGTCGCGGGTGTAGCCGACCACTGTGGGTCGACCGGTGGTGCCGGAGGAGGCGTGCAGTCGGGCGACCCGCTCCCGGGGTACGGCGAACATGCCGAACGGGTAGTTGTCACGCAGCTCCGCCTTGCCGGTGAACGGGAAGCGGGCCAGGTCGGCGAGGTCGCGGCAGTCGTCGGGGTGCACGCCGGCGGCGTCGAACGCCCGGCGGTAGTGCGGCACGTGGTCGTACGCGTGCCGCAACGACCAGCGCAGCCGTTCGCGTTGCAGGGAGCGCAGCTCGTCGATGTCGGCGCGCTCGATCGGCTCCAGCTCTTCGGGACGAGGGGTGCGGTCCTGCATCGCCTGCCTCCTTGCGCGACGGTCCCGGTGCGGGCTGCGGGTACCGTACGCCCGCCGTCGCCCGGGCCGGCGGGGCGGTCAGCGGGCGGCTGGCAGCCGGTGCAGGGCGTCGACCAGTGGCGCCAGCTCGGGGGTGGCCTCCGCCTCGGCGAGCGCGTCGGTGAGCACCCGGTCGTGGGTCGGTCGGGTCTGGGCGAGCAGCTCGGAGCCGGCCGGGGTCAGCTCGGTGTAGATGCCGCGCCGGTCGTCGGCGCAGAGGATCCGGGTGAGCAGCCCTCGCTGCTCCAGGCGGGTGACCAGCCGGGTGGTGGCGCTACCGGAGAGCGCGGCGGCGCGGGCGAGCTGGCTCATCCGCATGTGCCAGCCGTCCTGGCGGGAGAGCGCGTCGAGCACCGTGTATTCGACGACGGAGAGGTCGTGGCCGGCCTGCAGGGCCCGCTCCAGGGACGTCTCGATCAGCCCGTGCAGGGCGGCGAGGGTGCGCCAGCCCTGCGCGCGGATCTCGACCGCGTCGTCGGCGATGCCCATGGCGGCCTCCTCGGTGTGATCTGAAGGGGCCCCAGGCTACCACGCTTGCGCCGATATCAAGCGCGTGCAAGTATTTCTTTGCCGGCGCGTGTAATTGCACGCGCCGCATATCTGTTCCCCTCCCGATGGGAAGACGATGTCCGTACGCCACAAGTCCCTGCCGCCCGGCCTGATCGCGCTGGCCATCGGCGCCTTCGGCATCGGACTCACCGAGTTCGTGATCATGGGGCTGCTGCCCGAGGTGGCCGCGGACTTCGCGGTCACCGAGCCGGTGGCCGGCTGGTTGATCTCCGGCTACGCGCTCAGCGTGGCCGTCGGCGGGGTCGCCCTCACCGCGGCGGTCACCCGACTGCCCCGCAAACCGGTGCTGCTCGGCCTGATGGTGCTCTTCATCATCGGCAACCTGCTCTCCGCCGTCGCCGGCGACTACGCCGTGATGATGGCCGGTCGGATCGTCGCCGCGCTCTGCCACGGCGCGTTCTTCGGCATCGGCGCGGTGGTCGCCGCCGGCCTGGTCGCACCGGCCCGCCGGGCGGGCGCCATCGCCATGATGTTCGCCGGCCTGACCATCGCGAACGTGCTCGGCGTGCCCTTCGGCACCTTCCTCGGGCAGCACTTCGGCTGGCGGTCGACGTTCTGGGCGATCACCGCCATCGGGGTGGTCGCCCTGATCGGGCTGGCCCTGCTCATTCCCACCGGCGACACCGCGGACGCCGACCGCCCGGCGGGCGGGCTGCGCGGCGAGTTGCGGGCCTTCACCCACCCCCAGGTCTGGCTCTCCCTGGTGATCACCGTCCTGGGCTTCGGCGGGATGTTCGGCGCGTTCACCTACATCGCCTACACGCTCACCGAGGTCAGCGGCTTCGCCACCAGCACCGTGCCGTGGCTGCTCGTCCTCTTCGGAGTGGGGCTCTTCGCGGGCAACCTGCTCGGCGGCCGGGCGGCGGACAGGTCACTGTCACGCACCCTGGTCACCGTCCTGGCGGTGCTCACCGTGGTGCTCGTCGGCTTCGCGCTGACCGCAACCAACCCGGTGCTGACCATCGTCGCGCTGGTGCTGATGGGTGGGTTCGGCTTCGCCACCGTGCCGCCGCTGCAGATGCGGATCATGCGCTACGCCCACCAGGCGCCGACCCTGGCGTCCGGGGCGAACATCGCCGCGTTCAACCTCGGCAACGCGTTGGGCGCCTGGATCGGCGGGGTGACCATCGCCGCCGGACTCGGCTACACCTCGCCGATCTGGGCCGGCGCCGCGCTCACCCTGGCCGGCCTGGGCGTGCTCCTCGGGGCGCTGCGGCTGGCCCGTCGTAACGAGCCGACCCGGGCCGACGCGAGCCTGGTGGACACGACTGTCTGAC
>NZ_JBFAPG010000596.1:0-3350 GCF_040675595.1 Micromonospora sp. NPDC049580 | reverse complement strand
GAGGCCCCCGGCAAGATCCTGCACGAGCTGCGCGGGCAGGAGTTCGCGCTGCCCGGGAACGGGCTGCGCCTCCCGCCGGCCTACTACGGCACCGTCGACGCCACCATGCTCTGGGTCAACCTGCTGCACGACGCGTGGCGCTGGGGCCTGCCGGCCGAGCAGGTCGAGCCACTGCTGCCGCACCTGGAGGCCGCCCTGCGCTGGCTCGGCGAGCACGCCGACCCCGACGGCGACGGCCTCGTCGAGTACATCGACACCACCGGCCACGGGCTGTCCAATCAGGGCTGGAAGGACTCCGGCGACGCCGTACGGTTCCACGACGGCTCCCTGGCCACCGCGCCCATCGTGCTGGCCGAGGTGCAGGGGTACGCGCACGAGGCGGCGGTGAACGGCGCCGCCCTGCTGGACGCCTTCGGCCGCCCCGGTGGGGACCACTGGCGCGAGCACGCCGCCACGCTGGCCCGCCGGTTCCGGGACACCTTCTGGGTCGACGGCCGGTACGGCCCGCAGCCCGCCCTGGCCCTGGACCGGGACAAGCGCCCCGTCGACTCGCTGACCAGCAACATCGGTCACCTGCTCGGCACCGGCCTGCTCACCGTCGACGAGGAGGCCCAGGTCGCCCGCCTGCTCACCACCGACACGCTGGCCGGCGGCTTCGGACTACGGACGATGTCCACCGACGACGCCGGCTTCAGCCCGCTGTCGTACCACTGCGGTTCGATCTGGACCCACGACACCGCGATCGTGCTCGCCGGGCTGGCCCGCGCGGGGCACCGCGACGCCGCGCTCGGCCTGGCCGAAGGGCTGCTCACGGCGGCCGAGGCGTTCGACTACCGGATGCCGGAGCTGTACGGCGGCGACGACCGGACGCTGCTCGATCGCCCGGTGCCGTACCCGGCGGCGTGCCGGCCCCAGGCGTGGGCCGCGGCGGGCGCGGTGCTGCTGCTCCAGGCCGCGACGGGCCTCTACCCCGACGTGCCGGGCGGCACGGTCCGGCTGACCCCGCTGGCCGGCGCGGAGCTGGGCGCCGTCACGGTCAAGGGCCTCCGCGTGGCCGACACACCGGTGACGGTCGAGGTCGACCGCTCTGGCGAGGCCAGGGTCACCAACCTCCCCACCCCGCTCACCCCAACCCTCCCCACCCAACGCCGCGCAGCGGAACACCCGGCATAGCGGGCGCTGCGGCGGGAGATCTTGGACAGTTTCCGTCAGCTAACGGAAACTGTCCAAGATCTGCGAGGAGGGCGGGGTCAGCCGAGGAGGGGGTCCAGGCCCACCGTGAGGCCGGGGCGGTTGCGCACCGCGCGGACGGCCAGCAGCACGCCCGGCATGAAGGACACCCGGTCGTACGAGTCGTGCCGGATGGTCAGCGTCTCGCCGGTGCCCCCGAAGAGCACCTCCTGGTGGGCGACCAGGCCGGTGGCGCGCACCGCGTGGACGCGTACCCCGTCGATGTCGGCGCCGCGCGCACCCGGCACCTCGTCCTTGGTGGCGTCCGGCACCGGGCCGAGACCGGCTTCGGCG
This sequence comes from Micromonospora sp. NPDC049580, assembly GCF_040675595.1. Taxonomy (NCBI): domain Bacteria; kingdom Bacillati; phylum Actinomycetota; class Actinomycetes; order Micromonosporales; family Micromonosporaceae; genus Micromonospora; species Micromonospora sp. NPDC049580. The sequence goes on along the minus strand of NZ_JBFAPG010000596.1, from coordinate 1,826 downwards.
CGAGCCTGGGCGATCTGCCGGGCGGTGTGCGTGGCGGTGCCGCTCGGGGCGTCCAGCTTGCGCGGGTGGTGCTGCTCGATGATCTCGACGGACTCGAAGTGCCGGGCGGCCCGCGCGGCGAACTGCATCATCAGCACCGCGCCGATGCCGAAGTTCGGGGCGATGACCACGCCGACCTCCGGCTTCTCGGCCAGCCAGCCGCGCACCTGCTCCAGCCGCTGCTCGGTGAAGCCGGTCGTGCCGACCACCGCGCTGATGCCCTGCTCGATGGACCACTTGAGATTGTCCATGACGACGTCCGGCGTGGTGAAGTCGACGACCACGTCGGCACCGGAGACGGCGGAACGGCTGTCGCCCTGGTCGATCGACGCCACCAGTTCGAGGTCGTCGGCGGCGTCGACCGCCCTGCAGACCTCGATGCCCATCCGGCCGCGGGCACCGAACACGCCGACGCGGGTCTTCTCCTGCTCGTCAGTCACGCGGCACAACCTATCCCAATCGGGACGTGCCACCGTCGCCGGATCCGGTCCGCTCCACCGACCGGGACGAGTCCCCGGCCCTGCGGGCGACGGGCCTCAGGCGGAGAAGTCGCCCTCGCCGAACGGGCCGACCACGGCCAGCGACATCGGCCGGCTGAGCAGCTCGGCGGCGAGGGTGTTCACGTCCGCGACGCTGACCTCGTCGACCCGCCGGAGCAGCTCGTCCACCGGCATCAGGTCGCCGTAGAGCAGCTCACCCTTGGCCAGCCTGCTCATCCGGGAGCCGGTGTCCTCCAGGCCGAGCACGAACGAGCCCTTGCTCATCCCCTTGCCCCGGGCCACCTCGGCCTCGGTCAACCCGTCGGCGGCCACCCGGGCCAGCTCGGCGCGGGTCAGGGCCAGCACCTCGTCCACCTTGCCCGGCGCGCAGCCGGCGTAGACGGCGAACAGGCCGCTGTCGGCGTACTGGCTGGCGTAGGAGTAGACCGAGTACGCCAGGCCGCGCTGCTCACGGATCTCCTGGAAGAGGCGGCTGGACATGCCCCCGCCGAGGACGTTGTTGAGCACCCCGAGGGCGAAGCGCCGGTCGTCGGTGCGGTCGATGCCGGGGCAGCCCAGCAGGACGTGCGCCTGCTCGGTCTCCTTCGGCTCGACCAGTGTGGTGGCCGGCTTGGTGCGTACCGCCGGAGTGGCCGCGCGGTGTGCGGCCGGTGCGGCCGGGTCGCTGTCCAGTGGCGTGCCGCGCACGGCCTGCCGGACCAGCTTGACCACCGCGGCGTGGTCGAGGTTGCCGGCGGCGGCGATGACGATCTGCGGCGCGGTGTAGCGACCCCGGTAGAAGGACTGGATCTGCTTGCGGGTCATCGGCGTGACGGTCTCCTCGGTGCCGGAGATCAGTCGGCCCAGCGGGTGGTCGCCGTAGACGGCCCGGGCGAAGAGGTCGTGCACCTCGTCACCGGGTTCGTCGTCGTGCATGGCGATCTCCTCCAGGATCACGCCACGCTCGGTCTCCACGTCGGCCGGCTCCAGCAGCGAGTCGGCGACCAGGTCGCACATCACGTCGATCGCCAGCGGCAGGTCCTCGTCCAGCACGCGGGCGTAGTAGCAGGTGTATTCCTTCGTCGTGAAGGCGTTCGTCTCGCCACCCACCGCCTCGATCTGCGAGGAGATCTCCAAGGCGGTGCGCTTGTGGGTGCCCTTGAAGAGCAGGTGCTCCAGGAAGTGCGCGGCACCGGCCTGCGGACGGGTCTCGTCCCGCGAGCCCACCGCCACCCAGATGCCGAAGGAGACGCTGCGCATCGCCGGGATCGCCTGCTCTTCAAGGGCACCCACAAGCGCACCGCCTTG
>NZ_JBFAPG010000595.1:0-3353 GCF_040675595.1 Micromonospora sp. NPDC049580 | reverse complement strand
CGGCGAACGACTGACCGGGGCGGCTGCCCGGCCGCTCAGATCAGCCGCAGCTCGCGCGCCCGCCGGACCGCCTCGCGCCGGCGGGTCGCGCCGAGCTTGCGGTAGATGTTGCGCACGTGGGTCTTCACCGTGTTGATCGACAACGACAGCTCGGCGGCGATCTCCACGTTGGACAGGATGCTCTGCAGGTAACGCAGGATGGTCAGCTCCCGCTCGGTCAGCGGCTCGTCGAGCAGGCCACCCGGCTCGACCGCCGGCCGGGGCGCGCTCTCCTCGACGCCCCGGACCAGATCGCTGACAAGCGAGAAGTGCGCGGTGCCCGCATCCAGGTGGGCGGCCAGCAGGTCCCGCACCGACGGTTGGGCCCGGGTGAACGCCCGGCGGCAGCCCTGCGGGCCGGCCAGGTCCAGCACCTGCTCCAGGACGCGCCCGGCCCGGCGTACGTCCCCGGCCCGCTCGGCGAGCACCGCCTCCAGCAGGCCGGCGTCCAGGCGTACCGGAAGGGGCCAGGCGGCGGCCGGCGGCGCCTGCCAGTCCGGCAGCGCCCGCCCGGCGGCGCCGAGGTCGCCGGCCCGCAGCTCCACCCGGGCCAGGGCCACGTCGAGCGCCGGGGTGGCCGCGTCGCCGGTCACACCGGCCAGCAGGTCGCGGGCGCTGTCCAGGTCACCCCGCTCGGCCCGGGTCTCGATTTCGGCCGCCCGGAGCAGGCCCGACAGTTCGGCAGCGGCCGGCTCGTCGGGCAGAGCCTCCCGGGCGCGGGCGAGCAGCCGCTGGGCGGCCGCCGGGTCGCCGGCGTCCCGGTCCAGCCCCGCACGACACCACGCGAGGACCGCCGCCGCCACCGGCTCCGCGCTCGACCCCGACCCGTCGGCGGGACCCGCCTCCGCGAGGCCGACCCCACCGCCCGGACCCGCCGAGCCCACCGCGCCAACCGAGCCCACCGCGCCAACCGCACCGGCCGGGCCGACCGCGAAGGCCGCGCCGGTTGCCGGGGCGGCGAGCGCGAGGTTCGCGGCAGCCTCCTCGGGTTGGTCGCGGTGCAGGGCCACCACTGCCAACGCCAGGTACGCGTAGCCGCAGTCGAGCCGGGAGGACCAGCCCCGGCAGGGCGACATGCCCAGCGCGTCGCGGGCCGCCGCCTCGGCCGCGCGCAGGTCACCGCGGACGGCGAGCAGGAGCGCGGAACGGCTGGCGGCGACCAGCTCGGTGCGCGGCCGACCCGCCTCCCGGGCCGCCGCCCGGGCACGGACGAACCGCGCGTCGGGTAGCGCGCCGGCCGACAGCTCGACGAGACCCAGCGCGGTGCCCGTGAAGGCCCGCAGGTCGGCGTCGTCGGCGTCCGACGGGCGGGTCGACGTGGGCTCGGGCACCCGAGCCGCCTGGTCATCCGGCGACCCGGCTGCGCGGCGATCCGGCACCCCGGCGGGTGGGCCGTCGGTCGGGCGGGTGCGCAGCAGCCGGGCGGCGGCACGCGCCTGCGGCAGGTCACCGGCGAGCCGGGCCAGGGTCAGCTCCAGCGCGGTGGTCAACCGCAGGAACCGGTCCCGCCGCGGCACGGGCAGCGCGCCGGCGTGCCCGGCGGCCGTGCGCAGATGGCCGGCGGCGGCGGGCAGATCACCGGCGTAGGCGCGCTCGGCGGCACAGGCCAGAGCCACCTCCGGGTCGGCGTGCACCACCTCCGGCGGCGGGGACGGCGGCGGCCCACTGACCGGGTCGCGGTCGTAGCGGGTCAGCTCCGGCCAGTGCGCGACGAACAGGTCGCCGGCCAGGCCCCACCGCCCGCCGGCGAGGGCGTGCCGCAGCCCGTCGGCCGGGCGGCCGGCGCCGGCGTACCAGTCGGCCGCTCGCGCGTGCAGCTCCCGCACCTCGTCAGCGGGCATCCGGGCCAGCTCGGCGCGGAGCAGGTCGGCGAGCAGCGGGTCGCAGCGGTACCAGGGCGGGCGGGTCTCCTCCCGGTGCAGCAGGCCGCCGGCCCCGGCCAGGTCGGCCAGCGCCTGCTCGGCGTCCACGCGGCCGGTCAACGCCTCGGCCAGATCGGCGCAGACGGTCTCGGCGAGGGCCGTACGGCGCAGCAGGTCCCGGTCGGCCGGGTCGATGGCGGCCAGCACCTCCTCGTGCAGATAGCCGGCGACCTCCGGTTGGTCGCCGCCGAACTGCCCCACCCAGCGCTCGGGGTCGGGCTGCCCCCGCAACGCCAGCGCGGCGATCCGCAGCGCGGCCGGCCAACCCCCGGTGCGCTCGCGCAGCCGGCGCACCGCCGCCGCCGGCAGTGGTGCGGCGTGCGCGGTCAGCAGGTCGGCCACCTCGTCGTCGGTGAAGGCCAACTCGTCCGGGCCGATCTCGGTGAGCTCGCCGGCGAGGCGCAGCCGGTGCAGGGCCAGCGGCAGCCCGGCCCGCGCACCGACCACCAGGCGCAGCCGCTGCTCGGAGTGCCGCAGCAGGAACTCCAGCCCGGTCAGCGCCGCCGGGTCGGTGATCCGGTGCAGGTCGTCCAGGACCAGCAGCACGGGCTGCTCCGCGGCGGCGAGCCCGGCCGCCAGCAGTTCCAGTTGGTCCGGGCGCGGCGGGCCGGTGGGCAGCGGCGTCACCAGGTCGTCGTCCGCCGCCCCGGTGGCCGTGCGCAGCGCCGCCGCCAGGTACGCCCAGAGCCGGTCGCCGTCGTCGCCGGCCTCCACCGAGACCCACGCCGGCCCGGACATCGACCCGGGCTCGGTCAGCCGGACCCAGGAGGCGAGCAGGGTGGTCTTGCCCCAGCCGGCGGGCGCGGCCACCAGGGTGACCGGCCCGGCGCTGCCCTCGTCGAGCCGGCGCAGCAGGCGGGGCCGGGCCACCACCGGCTCGGGCGGCACGGTCGGGGTCAGCCGCGACGCCAGCAGCGCCGGCTGCTCCCCCCGACGTCGCGGTGCCGTGCCGACTCGCGCGTGATCCTGCTGTTCCGGCACCCGGCCCCACCCCCACGACGCGTTCCACCCCCGGTCGGCGAGCGGTTACCCGGCCCGAACCTGTTCACCCCTTCCGGGCGAGCCCGCTTCACCCCGGCGCGACCGACGATCGGGAGACGTGGACCGGGAGGACGGATGGGACCGATCAGACGGCTGGCGCGGGCGAGATCCGCAGTCGGCACTGGTGCGCGGGCCGGGGCGGCGCGGCTGCTGCGCGTACCCCGGCGGCGCGGCCGGCCCGGCGCGGACCGCCACCGGACCACGGCGGCCGGGTGGGAGGTCGTGACCGTCGACCGACCCGCGGACCAGGTCCTTCCCGGCGGCCGGTGGCCGGAGCCGTTGCGCGACCTGGACGGCACGGTCGAGGTGCGGGTGCGGCCGGCGCCGGGTGACCGGGGCACCGAGTTGGCC
>NZ_JBFAPG010000594.1:0-3357 GCF_040675595.1 Micromonospora sp. NPDC049580 | reverse complement strand
GCGCAAATTCAGGGATCCTGCTGCCTCGCGATCTGGTGAGGCAGCAGTTTCCCCGAAACTGCGCGGATCTTGGGACCGCGATTGCGTGGGCACCCGCGTCGGGGGGCTTTGTCAGGCGGCGGGGAGGTACTTGGCCAGGTCGTCGAGGATCTTGTTGGCCGCGCCGACGCCAATGCCGGTCATCCAGACCTCGTCGGAGACCGGGTACGCCTTGCCGGCCTTGACCGCGCCGAGGCCCTTCCAGAGAGTGCCGCCGGCCACCTTGGCCTGCTCGGCAGCGGCCTTGTCGCCGTACGCGGTCACGAAGATGACGTCGCCGTCGACCTCGTTGATCCGCTCGGGGCTGACCAGGTCGAAGCGCTTGTCCTCCTTGTTGGCGAGCAACTGCCGCTCGGGGCGGCCGAGGCCGGTGTCGCCGATGACGATGCCGGAGAAGGAGTCCGGGCCGTACACCCGGATGTTGCCCGGGATGAACCGCACGATCGACACCTTGCGCGCGGCGGGGTCGCCGAGGGTGGCGCCGAAGTCCTTGGCCCGCTTCTCGTACGCGCCGAGCAGGTCCTTGGCCTGCTGCTCGCGGCCGAGCGCCTTGCCGTCGAGGAGGAAGTTGTCCTTCCAGGTGATGCCCACCTTGTCGGTGAACACGGTGGGCGCGATGGCGGCCAGCTCGTCGTAGAACTTCTCCTGGCGGAACTTGCTGCCGAGGATGAGGTCCGGCTTGAGTGCGTTGATCGCCTCCAGGTCGGGCTCGGTGAGCACCCCGACCTCCTTGATGCCGGCGAGCTTGTCCGCGCCGAAGTACGTCGGCCAGCTCTTCGCCTCACCGGCGGTGGCCGCGCCGACGGGGGTGATGCCCAGCGAGAGCGCCGTGTCGATCTTGTCGGTGTCGAGCACGACGACGCGCTTGGGGTCGGCCGGGACCTTGGTGGTGCCCATGGCGTGGGTGATCTCCCGGGTCTCCCCGGTGGCGGAACCGGCGACCGGGTCGCTCTCACCGCAGGCGGTGAGGCCGGCCCCGAGGGCGACGGCCGCGGCGAGAGCGGCGACGAGACGACGCATCAGAGTCCTTTCGAGGGGTACGTGCCAGCGAGCGGGGTCGCCGCGTCGCCGGTGGCGGGTCGGGCGTCCGGGACGGACGCCGTCGACGAATCGGGGTCGCCCGCGTCAGCGGACGCGGCAACCGAGTCGCCCGCGTCAGCGGACGCGGCAACCGAGTCGCCCGCGTCAGCGGACGGGGCACCAGGGCCCGACGGCCGGGCGGCGGGGCCGCCGGTGTGCGCGGGCACCACGAGCGGCGCACCGGTCACCGGGCAGGGGACGACGACGCAGGCCAGCCCGAAGACGTCCCGGACCAGGTCCGCGGTGAGGATCTCCCGGGGCGGCCCGGCGGCCACCACCGCGCCGGCGCGCATCGCGATCAGGTGGTCGGCGTAGCGGGCGGCCTGGTTGAGGTCGTGCAGCACGGCGACCACGGTGCGGCCGCGCTCGACGCGTAGCCGGTGCAGCAGGTCCAGCACCTCCACCTGGTGGGCCAGGTCGAGGAAGGTGGTCGGTTCGTCCAGCAGCAGGGCGTCGGTGTCCTGGGCCAGGGTCATGGCGATCCACACGCGTTGCCGCTGGCCGCCGGAGAGGCTGTCCACCGGCCGGTCGGCCAGGTCGGCCACGTCCGCCATGGTCATCGCCTCGTCCACCGCCGCGCCGTCGGACGACGACCACTGCCGCCACCACCGCTGGTACGGCTGTCGGCCGCGCCCGACCAGGTCGGCCACGGTGACGCCCTCGGGCACCAGCGGGCTCTGCGGCAGGACGCCGAGCCGACGGGCCACGTCGCGGGTGGGCAGGTCACGGATGGCGGCGCCGTCCAGCAGGACCGTGCCGCGTCGCGGGGTGAGCAGCCGGGCCATCGTGCGCAGCAGGGTGGACTTGCCGCAGGCGTTGGGGCCGACGATGACGGTGAACGCGTCGGTCGGCAGGTCCAGGGTGAGCCCGTCGAGCACGGTCCTCTCGTCGTAGCCGACGACCAGGTCGCGGGTGGAGAGCATCACACGACTCCTTGAGGGCGTCACGACGACGGCCGCCGTCCACGAAGCAACAGGAAGATCAGGTACGGGCCGCCGATCGCGGCGGTCAGCACACCGGCCGGCAGTTGGGTGGGTGCGAACAGCCGCCGACCGGCCAGGTCGGCCAGCACCAGCAGCAGCGCGCCGAGCAGCGCGGCGCAGACCAGCGGGGGCCGTTCGGCGCGGACCAGCCGGCGGGCCAGTTGAGGTGCGACGAGCGCCACGAAGTCGACGGCGCCGACCTGGGCGGTGACCATGGCGGCGACGAGCACGCCGGTGCCGGCGAGCCCGATCCGGCGGGCCACCGGACGCAGCCCGACGCCGCGCGCGGTGTCGTCGTCCAGGGCGGTGCTGTTCAGGGCCCAGCCGGCCCAGGCCAGCACCGGCAGCAGCACCAGCAGGGTGCCGGCGATCCAGCCGGCCTCGGTCCAGCCCTTGCCGGCGAGGGTGCCGATCAGCCAGATCTGCGCCCGCAGGCCGTCGATCGGGTCGGCGGTGAGCATGACCACCTCGGTGAGCGCCCGGAAGGCGAACGCGACCGCCACGCCGGCGAGGACGAACCGCTGCGCGGCCAGTCCGTGCCGGGCGCCGAGGGCGAACAGCAGCACCGCCGCCAGCAGGCCGCCGACCAGCGCGCTCGGCGCCACCAGCACCGCCGCCGCACCGCTGGTCAGCGCCACGGTCGCGGCGAGGCCGGCGCCCTGGGTGATGCCGATGACGTCCGGGCTCGCGAGCGGGTTGCGCGCCACGCTCTGGATCAGCGTGCCGGCCACGCCGAAGGCCGCCCCGGCCACCGCAGCCAGCACGATCCGGGGCAACCGCAGATCAAGGACAACGAGGTCGTACGGGGTGCCAGCGCCGGAGAGCGCGCGCAGCACGTCGGCCGGGGCGACGTACGGGGTGCCCAGGGACAGGCTGAGCAGCATCGCGAGCAGGAGCAGCACGGTCAGCGCGGCGGCGACCAGCACCGCCCGGCGGCGGATCTGCAGGCTGACCGGGCCGACCCGCAGCAGTGACCGCCCCGGCAGCCGTGCGGAGCCGCCACCGGCCGAGGCGGCGGGGCCGGCCGGGCCGGGGACCGGGCGCTGGGTGGTCGTCACGCGGTCACCACCCGGGCGCGGCGGACCAGCACGGCCAGCAGCGGCGCGCCGAGCAGGGCGGTGATGATCCCGGCCGGTATCTCGCCGGGCGGGGCGACGAGCCGGCCGACGACGTCGGCGCCGAGCAGCAACGCGGGCCCGAGCAGGGCGGAGACGGCGAGGGTCCAGCGGTGGTCCGCGCCGACCAGGGCGCGGGC
>NZ_JBFAPG010000593.1:0-3363 GCF_040675595.1 Micromonospora sp. NPDC049580 | reverse complement strand
GGCCGGAGCGCCGCTGGACGGGCGGGGCCCGGGAGGGCTCGCCGGGTCACCGCCGCCCGGGCGAGCGGCGGGCGGCGCGGCGGCGCGGGGGCCGGTGCCGGGAACCGGCTGGGCGCCCCGCGCCGCCGGCGGGCCCGCGACGGTGCCGGCGGGCCCGGTGGCCCGGACGCGGTCGGCAGGTGGGCGGTCGGAGTGCTCGCGGTCGGCGGGCGGGCGGGCGTCCGGGCGGCGACCCGGCGGGGGCGCCTCTCCCGGCCAGGGGCCGTCGACCGGGCGGCGCGCTCCGGCGGCCTCCGCGTCCGGGCGGCGTGGGCCGGGCGGCGCGTCCGGCGGCGCCGACGCGCCCGCGCGCGGCGGCACGGGCTCGGCCGGGGCCCCGTCCGGGCCCAGCTCGCCGCGCTGCTGCTTGGCCGAGCGCAGGTCGTCGATCCAGCCGAACTCCTCGCCGGCCACCGGCTCCTCCGGCTCGGCCTCGGCTCGGCCTCGACCCCAGCGGCGGCCCTTCGCGCGGGGATCACGCCGCTCGTCCGGGCCCTCGTCGGGACGGTCCGCACCACGCGATCTCACTGTTGACCCTCTCCTGCGGCGTCAGTGCCGCTGTCCTGCTTCGTGCGGGGACCGCCCGCGTCCGTGGCCGGCTTGCCGTTCCGACCGACAAGCGTCAGGGCGGGCTGCGGTGTTACCGGTGACCCGGCGGTCGGGGCCGCCACCGACGGACCCGCTGTCGCGGGCGAGGAGGCGGTCGGGGTTTCCGGGCGGGCGGGCGGGGCCGGCAGCCCGCGGACGATCCGGCGCAGCACCGGCAGCCGCGTCGACACGGACCGTTCCGCCCCGTGCGGGCTCGGCTGGTAGTAGTCGACGCCCACCAGGTCGTCCGGGACGTACTGCTGGGTGACCACGCCGCGCTGGTCGTCGTGCGGGTAGCGGTACCCGGTGCCGTGGCCCAGCCCTCGGGCGCCGGCGTAGTGCGCGTCCCGCAGCCCGCGGGGCACCGAACCACCCCGGCCGGCCCGCACGTCGGCGATGGCCGCGCCGATCGCGGTGGTGGCCGAGTTCGACTTCGGCGCGGTGGCCAGGTGGATCACCGCCTGCGCCAGGTTGAGCTGCGCCTCGGGCAGACCGACGTACTCCACGGCGTGCGCGGCGGCGGTGGCCACGCTCAGCGCGGTGGGGTCGGCCATGCCCACGTCCTCGCTGGCGAAGATGACCAGCCGTCGGGCGATGAACCGGGCGTCCTCCCCCGCCACCAGCATCCGGGCCAGCCAGTGCACGGCGGCGTCCACGTCCGAGCCGCGCATGCTCTTGATGAAGGCGCTGACCACGTCGTAGTGGGCGTCGCCGTCGCGGTCGTAGCGCACCGCCGCCACGTCGACCGCCTGCTCGGCGGTGGCCAGGTCGATGCGCCCGGTGCCGAGCGCCGTGGCCGAGGCCGCCGCCGCCTCCAGCGCGGTCAGCGCCTTGCGGACGTCACCGGCGGCGAGTCGGACCAGGTGGTCCTCGGCGTCGGTGGTCAGGGCGAGCGCGCCGCCCAGGCCGCGCTCGTCGGCGACCGCGCGGCGCAGCAGGCCGCGTACGGCGTCGTCGTCGAGCGGTTGCAGGGTGAGCAGCACGCACCGCGACAGCAGGGGTGAGATGACCGAGAAGTACGGGTTTTCGGTGGTCGCCGCGAGCAGCGTGACAGTGCGGTCCTCGACGGCGGCGAGCAGCGAATCCTGCTGGGTCTTGCTGAACCGGTGCACCTCGTCGATGAACAGCACCGTCTGCGGGCCGCCCGAGCGGCGCTGGCGACGGGCCGTCTCGATCACCGCCCGGACGTCCTTGACCCCGGCCGAGAGCGCCGACATGGCGACGAAGCGGCGGTCGGTGGCGCCGGCCACCAGGTGCGCGATGGTGGTCTTGCCGCTGCCGGGCGGCCCCCAGAGGATGACCGACAGGGGGGCACCGCCGGAGACCAGTTGCCGCAGCGGCGCGCCGGGGGCGAGCAGGTGGTCCTGCCCGATCAGCTCGTCCAGGCTCGCGGGCCGCATGCGGACGGGCAGGGGCGAATCGTCCGCTACCGGAGTGAAGCCGTCGACACTGGCGGGACCCTCGGGCGCGCTGCGCGGCCCGGTGGGCGCACCGAGGGAGAAGAGAGCGTCGGACTCCATCACGAAGACAGTACCGGGCCCGACCCGCGACGCCGGAATCGCGCTGCGGGCCGGGCCACCGCTGATCGGTCTCGGTCAGCCACGGCCGGGACGACGGCCCCGGTACCAGCGGCCGCCGCCACCGCCGCGCGGGCCGCTGCCGACGCCGGCCAGGTAGAGCGAGAGCAGGAGCAGGCCGATGAGCACGAGGGTGTTCCAGTTGAACAGGTCGGGGGCGCCGAAGTCGGTGTTGAGCAGGTCGAGCAGCAGGGCGAAGCCAAAGACGATGGCCGCGAGAATGGCGAGCATGTCGGTCCTCCGGTGGGGGTTCCCAGTAGGTCGGCGCGTGATGTACCCAATCGGTCGACTCGCCAATCTCCACGGTGGAACAGCACGCGGGCTGCCGGACCCGGCGCGGTCGCCCGTACGGCGGCTCCTAGGCTGACCGTCATGATCATCGACGACCAGGCGCTCCACGACCGGGCCGCCATCCTGGCCGCCGCCGGTGACCACCCGTTCGTCAGGCACTCGCTCTCGCCGGGCGTGCCGGCGCGCGGCTACCGGCGCGACGGCGCCGTGCTGTGGTTGCTGCCGCCCGAGCGCGGGCTGGGCGCGGACGCCATCGGCCCCACCGAGCCGGTGCTGGAGATCTGTGCCGCGCTGGTCGCCGACGGGGTGCTGCGGCCGGAGCATCGAATGCACCTGCCCCGGCTCGACCCCGCCCTGGTGGCGGGCCGGCTGGCGGTGGCCGAGTTCGTCGACTGGGACTTCCACTGGACCACCGTGGCGCCGCCGACGCAGCCGGACGAGCAGCGCGTCGTACGTCTCACCGACGCCGACCGCCCGGCGCTTGCGGCGCTGGTCGACGAGGCGTTCCCGGACACCACCACGCGCCCGGGCGATCCACGGGTCATCGACTGGTACGGCATCCGGGCCGGCGACCGGCTGGTGGCGTGCGGCGCGGACCGCAGCCGGGGCGACGTCGGTTTTCTGGCCGGCCTGACCGTCGCCCCCGACCAACGCGGCCGGGGGCTGGGCGCGGCGCTGACCGCCGGCATGACCCGGGCGCTGCTGGCCCGGCACGACACCGTCGGGCTCGGCGTCTACCCGGACAACGTCAAAGCGGTGCGGCTCTACCGCCGGCTCGGCTTCGCCGACACCCTGTCCCGCACCGCGATCCGCCTCGGCTGAGGCCGCTCATCGACACCGGGCGTCGATGAGCGGCCCTCGCTACCGT
>NZ_JBFAPG010000592.1:0-3371 GCF_040675595.1 Micromonospora sp. NPDC049580 | reverse complement strand
GCCGTCGCGTCCGCCAGTGACGTGCCTCCGACCCGAGCGTCCGCGACGCCGACCAACACGGGCGGGCACTGGCTTGCGGACGTGGTCCGGGCCCCGGCGACGATCCGTGCGGTGCCTACCGTGCCGGGGCCACCCGAACGCGGCGGACCCGCCGGCGTCGGCCCACCGGCCAGGGTCGTGCGCGCCGCACCTCGCCCCCCGTTGATCCACTGGCCGAACGGCCTGGCCGCCGCCTGAGGGTCAGACCGGTCGCCCGCCGAACTGCCAGTGGTGCACCTCGACGTCGGCGTACCGCTCCACGGTCAGGATGGCGCGCGCCGCGTCCGGGGTCGGCGCCCGAACCAGCGCGGCGGTGCCGAGCCAGGTGTCGCCGTCGTCGGACAGCAGCGGCCCGTACGCGATCAGCTCGTCCCGGTCGGGCGGCACGGCCAGGTCAACGGCCGGCCCCGCGCCGAGGCCGAGCACCAGATACCGGTTGCCGCCGGTCCGACCGCCGGGAAAGTCCCACATCGTGCGGCCCAGCGTGTTGCGCCACCGGCGCAGCAGCACATCCCGGTACACGCCGGCCTGGTAGTTCGGCTCGTCGAAGGCGAACGCCCGCGCGGCGCCCGGGTCGGGCACGTCGACGATGTGCACGCTGCCGGTGGCCGTGTCGCCGGACAGGGTAGGGCCACGCGCAATCATCTCCGCCGCGAACCGGTCCATGTAGGTCCAGTGCTCGGCCAGCAACTCGTCGCGCAACGTCGCCGAGTCGGGCCGGTCGCGGTGGTAACACAGGAACTCCATGCCGCCCATTCTCGACGCCGTGCCCCACCCCCCGGCGGGGCGGGCACAGCCGAGTCGTCCTACGGCACGGACGCCGAGGCCAACAGCGCGGCGGTGGGCAGCGCGAGCAGGCCGTCCGGGTCGCGGTAGGCGGCGGTCAGCTCGTCGTACGCGGCACGAATGCGGGCGATCACCGCCGGCGGCTGGGTCTCCATCAGCAGGCCGGGCCCGCTGATGCCGTTCGCCGGGCCGCTCCACCACGCCTCGGGGTCGGTGCGGTGCGCCCAGGTGATCGTCTCGCACCGCACGTCGGCGAGGCCGGGGGCGTCGAGCAACCCGGCGAACCCCTCGGGGGTACGGGGAAAGTCCCGCTCCGCGTCCACCCTCGGCATCGAGGTCGGGCGGTCGACCCCGGCAGCGTCGAAGACCTCGCCCCAGAGGCTCTGCGCCTCGGGCGGCGGGTGGGGCCAGATCGTCGCCGCGATCCGTCCGCCCGGCCGGACGACCCGTCGGAGTTCGGTGATCGCGGCCACCGGGTCGCCCACGTGATTGATCACGAAGTTCGCCACGGCCGCGTCGAACTGCCCGGAGTCGAACGGGAGATGGGGCAGAGCCGCGAGGCTAACCTCGTCGGCGGACGGGAGCCGGCTGCGGGCCAGGTCGACCATGCTGGGCTCCGCGTCGACGGCCACCACACTGGCGCCGCGCGCGCACGCCAACCCGGCGACGGTCCCGGAACCGGTGCCGACGTCGAGCATTCGGGTTCCGGCATCGACGTGGGCGGCGTCCAACAGTGCCGGGGCGGGATGGGCGCACAGCAGCGCGAAACTGCCGTCGTACGCCGCCGCCCGCCCGGCCCAGCGCGACCGCTCGTGGTCGTCGAAGGCTGTGGTCGTCATTCCCGCACCCCCGTGAGGATCATGATTGCCGCCACGATAGCGCCCCGTCGAGGGTCCGACGGCCCCCGCCAACGCGCCGTGCTCGCGCTGCTGCTGGCGGCCCGGGGCGAGGTCGTCTCCGTCGGCCGGATGATCGAGGAGCTGGGGCGGGGTGACGCGCCACCGCGGGCGATCGTCTCTCTCTCCACTCCCCCGCGCATCGGCGCCACCACCCGCTGAACGTCGGGTGGCCCGGCCGGCGCTCAGTCGGCGGTGAGGAAGGCCAGCACCCGGGGCCAGACCTGCGCGGCGGCGTCCGGGGCGTACTCGGCGAGGTCGGGGTCGGTGAACAGGTGTCCGGCGCCGGGATAGCGGAACACGGTCAGGTCGGTGCCAGCGTCGGTCATCGCCCGCTGCCACTCGTCAACCTCGTCCGGCGCGTCGTACGGGTCCGGGTCGGCGACGTGCAGCTGCACCGGCAACCCGGGCCGCGCCGTGTCCGGCGCGCCGCCGGTGCCGTGCAGCAGGAGCAGGCCGGCGGCGTCGGGGCGCTCGGCGAGCAGCGCCCCGGCGACGCCGGCGCCCATCGAGAAACCGGCGAGGACCGTCTGCGGCGGCAGGTCGCGCAGCGCCGCGCGGGCCCGGTCGAGCACCACCTCGTGGCCGATCTTGTCGAGCAGCGCGAAGCCCTCCTCGACGGTGTCGGCGGCCGGGACGCCGTACAAATCGGGGGCGGTGACCTGGTGCCCGGCGGCGCGCAACCGGTCGGCGGCGGCACGAACGGCCGGCCGCAGCCCGTACACGGAGTGGAACAGCACGACGTGTCGCATCAGGCCATCCTGCCGCAGCCGGGCGTGGGCGCGGCTGTGGCACGCGGGGCGGGGATCAGACCAGCGCCGTCAGCCGGGCCACCAGGGCCGTCGGCGGTGGCATCGCGGCGATCTCCTGGCTGACCTGCCCGGCGGCCGTCCGCAGGCTCTCGTCGGTGAGCAGTTGGGTCAGTGTCTGCGCGGTGATGTCGGCCGGACGCAGCGCGAGGCCGGCGCCCCGGCGGGCCACCAGCTCGGCGTTGTGCCGCCGGTCCCCCGGGCCCACCGTGGCCAGTTGCGGCAGGCCGGCGGCGAGGGCGCCGTAAACGCTGCCCGCCCCGCCGTGGTGCACCAGCGCCGCGCTCGCCGGTAACGCCTCGTCGAGCGGGATCCAGTCCACCACCCGGACGTTGCCGGGCAGCGAACGGGCCGAGCGCTCGTCGGGCCGGACCAGCACGATCTCGGCGTCCACCTGGGCCGCGGCGGCCACCACGGCGGGCATCGGGCCCCGGTCGCCGGGGCCGGTCAGGGTGCTGCGGGTGACCAGGATCCGCTGTCGCTCGCCCGGCTCGCGCAGCCAGGCCGGCAGCTCACCACCGCCCACGTAGGACGTGTAGCGCATCGGCCAGCCGGCCTGGGCGGCCACGCTGGGCGGGGCCACGGCGAGGGCGGCGGCGGGTGGCGGCAGCTCCACGAGGCCGTGCCGGCGCAGCGCGGCCCCGAGCCGGGCGGTGGTCGCGCCGACCAGGTCCCGGCCGTCGAAGAGGGTGTTCTCCTGGCGTACGGCCGGCACGTCGAGCAGCGCCGCCGCCACCGCGCCGGCGACCGCGAACGGCTCGTACACCACCAGATCCGGTCGACAAAAAATTGTGGAACAGCTGTCCCGGCAACAAACAAATGTTGCCAAAGGAATCCCAAC
>NZ_JBFAPG010000591.1:0-3387 GCF_040675595.1 Micromonospora sp. NPDC049580 | reverse complement strand
ACACCGCCTCCGGAAAGGTGCTGGACGTCAACGGCGGCAGCACCACGGCGGGCCTGCAACTGCAGCAGTGGTCAGCCAATGGCGGCACCAACCAGTCGTGGTACCTGCGACCCACCGGTGACGGCTACTACACCATCGTCAGCCAGGCCAGCGGACTGGTGGCCGACGTCTACGCCGCAGCGACAAGTGACGGCGCGCAGGTCGTGCAGTGGACCGCCAACAGCGGGACCAACCAACAGTGGCAGTTCGTGCCCGCCTGACCAGCGCCGACATGACGCACAACCCTCCAGCCTCGGTGTCGAGAGGAACTTCTGATGACAGACCTACCCGTGAGCCGTAGGCGCCTCCTCGCCACCGCCGCGCTGACCGCCGGCTCCGCGGCCCTGATCCCGGCCGTGGGCACCGGACGGGCCGCCGCCGCTGCGCCTCAGGTCACGCTGCCCGAGCGCGGGATCTACGACGCGACCGCAGCGACAAACTGGACGGACGGGTTCCTCGTCGGGAACGGCGAGTACGGCGCCGTCCTGTACGGAACGCCGACCCTCGAGAAGGTAATCTTCAATTACCACCGCTTCGTGCTGCCCAACGGCAGCCGGGGTGTGACCCCGCCAGTAATCTCAGGGCGGCTGGCCGGCGTGCGGGACAAGGCGCTGGCCGGGAACTACGGCGGAGCCAACACGGACTTCGCGGCTGGCTGGAGCCTGCGCTGGACCCAGACCTACCACCCCGGCTTCGAGTTGCAGATCAGCACGCCAGGCATGACCACGGCCAACGGATACGCCCGCATCACCGACTTCCGGACCGGGGAGGTCACCTCCACCTGGGCCGACAGCAACGGCACCTGGACCCGCTGCGCCTTCGCCTCCCGAGCCGACAACGTCGTCGTACACGAACTGACCCCGGCATCCGGCCGATCGATCGACGCGACGCTGGGCGCCAACACTTCCCTCGCGGGCGTCCCCGGCTCGGTCCGTTTCACCACCCTGGCCAGCGTCATTGACGGCTCCGGCTACCTGAACCTGCGCGGCACCTACCCGTCCGGGCAGGGCGCTTTCGGTTTCGAGGGCGTCACCCGGATCGTCGCCAGCGGTGGCACGGTAGCCGCGAACGGGTCGACAATCGTCGTCACCGCGGCAACCAGGCTCCTCCTGCTGACCAAACTCGACCGTTACGAGTCACCCACGGCCTGGGACAGCAAGCCGTTGCACGCGGCGCTGGCCGCGGTGCGCGCCGACTATGCCGAGCTGCGGACCCGGCACGTCACCCTGCACGCGGCGATGTACGACCGCTCCCGCCTGGACTTGAACGTCTCCGCCGCCGACCGGCAGCTGTCGACCACCGAGCTGATCGCCCGGCAGAACGCCAATCGCAACACCATCGATGTGGCCCTGCTGGAGCGCCTCTACGACAGCGGCCGTTACCTGTTCATCAGCTCCAGCGGCGTGCTGCCGCCGCGGTTGACCGGAATCTGGGCCGGCACCTGGAACGGCGCCTGGGCCGACGATTTCACCACCGATGCCAACATCAACCTGCAGGTCGCCGGCGGCAACATTCTCGACCTCACCGATGCCATGCAGGGCTACTTCAACCTGATCCTCGGTCAGCTCGCTCACTGGCGCACGAACGCTCGCAACCTGTACGGCGCCCGCGGCTTCCTGGCCCCATCGCGAACCGACGGCGAGTACGGGTACATGCTGCACTTCGACCCCGGCTTCCCGGGCCAGTGCTGGACCGGTGGCGCGGACTGGCTGCTCTATCCGCTACTAGAGTATTACCAGGTCACCGGGGACCGGACGTTTCTGGCTGAAAAGCTGGGACCGGCGCTGATGGAGCTAGCACTGTTCTACGAGGACTTCCTCACCCGCACCGATTCGGCCGGCCGGGTGGTGTTCGTGCCGTCGTTCTCGATGGAGAACTCGCCGGCCAGCACGAACGTCCTGCTGGCGATTAACGCCACCGGCGACATCCAGGCCGGCAGACACGCCCTGCGGGCGGCTGTCGAGGCTGCCAACGCGCTCGGTGTCGAGCAGGGTGCCGGTCAAGGTGTCGCACGCTGGACGGCCCTGCTGGCGAGGATCCCGCCCTACACGGTCAACGGCAGCGGCGCCCTCGCCGAATGGTCCTGGCCGGGACTCACGGATCGCTACAACCATCGGCACGTCCATCACCTGTACGGCGCGTGGCCCCTGCACGAGATCAATCCCGAGGAGGCGCCCGGCCTGGTCACCGCCGCACTCAGGGCCCTGGCGCTGCGCGGTGACGAGAACACCTCCGCGCACGGCAGCCTGCATCGAGCCCTTGCCTCCGCTCGGCTGAAGGACGCCGCCGGCGTCTACAACAACCTCCGGAAGATCATCGGCAACAACATGATCTTCCGGTCGCTGATGACAGCACACAACCCGAACCTGGAGACCTACAACGCCGATGCGGCCAACACGCTGCCGGCCGTGCTCAGCGAAGCGCTTGTCTACACCAGGCCCGGCGTCCTCGAGCTGCTGCCCGCCGTGCCCGGCCAGCTCGCCAGGGGCACCATCACCGGGGTCCGCGGACGCAACCAGGTCCGCATTCACAGCCTCTCCTGGGATCTTCCTGGTCGCTCGGTGACCGTGGCACTCACCTCGACGATCACCCAGGCGATCACCCTCCTCAGCCGCCGCGGGATAGCATCCATCACCACGTCCGCGACGGTCACCCCCTCGCCGCTCGGCCCGCATGCCCGGGTGATCTCGTTGACGGCCGGACAACAGATACAGGTTGTCGTAGGTCTGCCAGCCGCCGCCGGCGGCGGCGTCGTTCGACTGGTCAACCGGCGCAGCGCAAAGGTGTTGGACGTCAACGGCGGCTCCACCACGGACGGGGCAGCTGTCATCCAGTGGCCGTGGACTGGCGCGGCCAACCAGCAGTGGCGGCTGCTGCCCAACAGCGATGACTCATTCCGGCTGTCCGGTGTCAGGAGCGGGAAAGTCCTGGACAGTCCAGGTGGCTCGGGCCAGGGCGCGGCACTCGTTCAATGGGCCGACAACGGCGGACGTAACCAGTGGTGGAATCTCGTCCCGGCGACAACCAGCGGGTACTACCGGTTCGTCAACGTGAGCAATGGCTGGTGTGTCGGGGTCGAGGGCGGCTCCACCGCGGACGGCGCCATGGCGGTCCAGCAAACGGTCAGCGGCGAGATCAGCCAGGAATGGCAGATCGTTGATGCCTGAGGCGGGAGGTCAGAGGCACTGGTCGCAGCGGCTCCGGGGCGATGGGTCGCCAGACTTCCGGCCGGCGCCCACGACGTGCGCGCCGTCTGGCGTCGGGGTGATGAGCACGGCGGCGTGCACGACGTCGACGTGCAGGGCGAGGCCGGAAGTCCAGCCCAGGGCGCGCAGCAGCGGTCGGGCG
>NZ_JBFAPG010000590.1:0-3409 GCF_040675595.1 Micromonospora sp. NPDC049580 | reverse complement strand
GTCCGGCCCGGCTTTCGGGTCGTCCCCGTCGCCGACCCGCGCCACCCCGGCGATCACCGCCGCCGTGCCCAGCAGCACCACGACGACGCCGGCCACCAGCACCGGCACCAGCCGGTTGCGCGGCGACGCCTTTGCCCGGTGCACGGGCACCGGCAGCAGCCGGGACGGCGTGTACGGCTCCAGCGGCGCGTACGGCTGCGCCGGCTGGTCCGGCTGGGTCGACGCGCCGGGGCGGTGCAGCCGGTAGACGCCGGACGTCTCCTCGGTGCCGGCGGTGAACCCGGCCACCGATGGGGGCACCGGCGGGACGATGGAGTGCGGGGCGGGCTCGTCGGTCGGGTCCGGCGGCCAACGGAAGCCCGGCGACCCGTCCGGCTCGTCGGCCGGCACCCGGGGGTTCGGCACCGAGCCGACCCCGTGCCCGGCCCGGCCCTCGTCGTCGCGGTCGGCCGGACCGGTCATCCCCGGGTCCACCTGACGCGGCGGGGGCGCGGAAGGGTGGTAGGCGGACTCGACCGGCCGGTCGTTGTGCGGCGCGGTACGCGCGGCCGGCACCACCGGGGCGTCCCGGTCGGCGGGCGCGTCGTCGGCGCAGACATGGTCGGGGTTGGCCGCTGCCCGGGCGAGAGCCGCCACCTGCAGCGCCAGCGGGTCGTCGGCGGCCAGGTGCTGCCGGCACAGCTCGCGGGCCAGCGCCAGGTTGTCGTGCGCCTCGGCGAACTGCCCACAGTCGCGCTGCATGGCGCCGAGCCGGGCCAGCATCTTGATCCCGCTGGGGTGACCGTCGCCGTACACCTCGCGGTGCAGCTCCCAGGCGTCCTGGAGGCGGTCGCGGGCCACCGTGCACTGGCCCCGGGCGTACTCGACGGTGGCCAGGTCGGCGTGTGCGGCAAGCACCCGCAGCGACTCGGGCCCGTCCTGCGCGGTCAGCTCGATGATGACTTCCTGGTACAGCCGGGCGGCCCGGGAGTGGCTGCCCACCCGGTGCAGCACGGCGGCCAGGGTGGCTGCGGCGGCGACGGTGCGGGGGTCGGAGCGGCCGTGCAACCGGGTGGTGGCCGCGTACGCGAAGGCTGCCCAGCCGCGCGCGGAGTGCGGCTCGCCGAGGGCGACGAGCACCCGCGCCTGGAGGCTGGCCGCCTCGGCCAGCTCGGGTGTGGCGTTGGCCGGGCGGGGGTCGGCGTCGGTGAGCGCGTCGGAGAGCAGCCGTTGCGCACCGGCCACGTCGCCAGTGGACACGAGGTGGTGCGCCTGGTCAGTCAACTCGTCGAAGCCGGAGGACACGCCCCATCGTGCTCATCCGACGACGGTAAGTACAAGACCCGCGCCGGTGCCGATCGGTCAGGATCTGGTCAGGTGCTCGGCCAACGTCTCGCTGATCCGACGCAACTGGTCGACCTGGGCCGGGCTCAACGCGTCGAACAGGTGTCGGCGTACCCCCTCGACGTGGCCCGGGGCGGCGGCGGCGAGGGTGGCGAAACCGTCGTCGGTGAGCACCGCGATCTGCCCGCGCCGGTCGGTGGGGCAGTCCTCGCGGCGCACCCAGCCGGCCGCCTCGAGGCGGGCCACCGCGTGCGAGAGCCGGCTGCGTGACGACCCCGCCGCATCGGCCAGGTCGCTCATCCGAAGTTGCCGACCCGGGGCCTCGGAGAGCCGGACCAGGATCTCGTAATAGGCGTGCGGCATGCCGGCATCGCGTTGCAGCTCGCGGTCGAGCGTGTCCATCAGCGCCCGGGAGGCGGCGAGGAACGCCCGCCAGGTGCGCTGCTCATCGGGGTCCAACCAGCGGGTCATGACGGCCATCATACGCGCGATGGTTGAACGTTCAACCAAATGGCGCTAGCCTGGGGTCATGGGTATCCACCGGCTCAACCACGCGGTCCTCTACGTCAGTGACCTCGCCCGCAGCGTCGCCTTCTACCGCGACGTGCTGGGCTTCCGCCCGGTGGCGATGACCCCGGACGGCTTCCGGGGCGCCGCCTTCCTCCAGGCCCCCGACTCCACCAACGACCACGACCTCGGCCTGTTCGAGATCGGCGCGGCCGCCGGCCGGTCCACCGCCGGCCGAGCCACCGTCGGGCTCTACCACCTGGCGTGGGAGGTCGACACCCTCGACGAGCTGGCCGCCACCGCCGAGCGCCTCACCGCCGCCGGGGCGCTGGTCGGCGCGTCCGACCACGGCACCACCAAGAGCCTCTACGGCCAGGACCCGGACGGTCTGGAGTTCGAGGTGGTCTGGCTGATCCCGGCCGACCTGCTCGACGACACCGCCCTGGCCGCCCGCAAGCGCATCGGCCGGCTCGACCTGGACGCCGAGCGGCAGCGCTACGGCGGGCAGACCCGCGGTGGTGTGGGGATCTCCGTGCCGGCCTGAGCCGGCCATAGGGTAGAACGGACCGATGCCGACCAACCGGACCACCGACTTCCTTCGTGAGCTGCTGGTCCGTCAGGTGACGACCTGGCTGCCCGCCGCCCTGCACCGCTCCCGGCGGGCAACCGTCGCGCTGGCCTGGGCCGGCACCGACGGCGGCGCAGCGGAGGCGGTGCTGCGGGTGGTCGCCGGCCACGCCGCCCAGGTGCGCGGTCGACAGGTGACGGTGCTGGTGCTGGCCGACGGCGCCGCCGACCTGCCGGCCCGGCTCGGGTCGATCGAGGCGGAGTTGCCTGCCGAGGTGACCGTGCACCTGCTGCCCGGCGGTCCGGACCGGCTGCCGGTGGCGGTGAAGGCGGCCGGCGCGGCCGGGTCGCCGCTGTTCTGCTTCCTGGACCTGCCCGGCGAGGTGCCCCCGCACCTGCTCGGCGCCGCCGCCAACGGCCGCACCGGCGAGGTGCTGCTGCACGCCGGTGGCGTCACCCGTGCGGCCCTCGTCGCCGCCGGCTTCCCGCTGGTCGCCGAGGTGGCGCCGGTGCTGCCGGATGGCGCGGCGGCCGGCGTGGTCGCCTTCGGTAGCCGTTCGGACCGGAGTCTGGAGGCGCTCCGCGACGCGCTCTGGACGGTCGGGGCGGAATTCGGCGTGCGCTACCGCGACCCCGCCGACCCGACGGCCCCGCCGGTGGACGTGGCCGGGGACCCGGCCCTGGACCCGCTGGCCGGGGAGCTGCTGGCCGAGCTGCGCCGGGGCGGCCCACGGCCGGTCACCGAGCTGCGCCGGCACACCCTCACCGCGACCGTCTACCGTGCCGCGGACGCCAACCGGGCGCTCGCCAACCTAGTCGAGACGGGCGGCGTACGCCGCGAACGCGACAGCGGCCGCCTCGCCGGCGACGAAATCATCACGCCCACGCGCTGAGGCGCACCCCTGCCCCTCCGCGATCGTGCTGTTTCTGCCCCGGCCTACCGGGGATTCCGCAAGATCGACGAGGTGCGGGTGGGGCGGGTGGACGCCGAGCGGGGTGCCGGTGAATCACC
>NZ_JBFAPG010000589.1:0-3413 GCF_040675595.1 Micromonospora sp. NPDC049580 | reverse complement strand
GCGTGTCCGGGCAATAACTTCATGATCAACAAGGGCGGGGGTGGGGGGAGGGGTGGGGGGTGGGGTTAGAGGCCGGAGAGGCGTTGGCCGGCTCTGACGACTGCCATGGCGTGGCGTTCGCCGGGGCGGCGGCCCAGGCGTTCGATCGGGCCGGAGATGCTGACCGAGGCGATCACGCGGCCGGTGCGGTCGCGGATCGGGGCGGAGACGCTCGCCACACCGGCCTCCCGTTCGGCCACGCTCTGCGCCCAGCCGCGGCGGCGGACCTCGGCCAGGGTGCGGCCGGTGAACTTGCTGCGCGGCAGCAGCGGCATCACCGCCTCCGGAGGCTCCCAGGCGAGCAGGATCTGGGCCGCCGAGCCGGCCGTCATCGGCAGCACCGAGCCGACCGGAACGGTGTCCCGCAGGCCGCTGGCGCGCTCCGCCGCCGCCACGCAGATCCGCTCGTCGGCGCGGCGCAGGTAGAGCTGCGCGCTCTCGCCGGTGGCGTCGCGCAGCGCGGCCAGCAGCGGCTCGGCGGCGGTCAGCAGGACGTCCGGAGCGGCGTTGGCCAGCTCGCCCAGCCGGGGCCCGGGACGCCAGCGCCCCTGGGTGTCCCGAACCAGCATCCGATGGATCTCCAGTGCCTGTGCCAGCCGGTGCGCGGTGGCCCGGGGCAGCTTCGTGCGTTCAACGAGTTCGGCCAGGCTGGCGCCGTCGACACAGGCGGCCAGGATGACCACCGCCTTGTCGAGAACGCCGACACCGCTCATACTGTGTCCCACAAGCCGAAACTTACCTCCCAGAATTTAGGATGTCCAGATGGTGGGAGTCACTCCTGAGCCGAGGACCCTGGCCGAGAAGGTCTGGGACGCGCACGTCGTACGGTCCGCCGCCGGTGAGCCGGACCTGCTCTTCATCGACCTGCACCTGCTGCACGAGGTGACCAGCCCGCAGGCGTTCGACGGGCTGCGGCTCGCCGGGCGCCGGGTGCGCCGTACCGACCTGACCCTCGCGACCGAGGACCACAACACCCCGACCGGGTACGCCGATCCGGCGTTCCGGCTCCGCCGCGGTGACCTGCTCACCATCGCGGACCCGACGTCGCGTACGCAGATCGAGACGCTGCGCCGCAACTGCGCCGAGTTCGGCGTGCGGCTGCACCCGCTCGGCGACGAGAACCAGGGCATCGTGCACGTCATCGGCCCGCAGCTCGGGGTGACCCAGCCCGGCATGACGATCGTGTGTGGCGACTCGCACACCGCCACCCACGGCGCGTTCGGCGCGCTCGCCTTCGGCATCGGCACCAGCGAGGTGGAGCACGTGCTGGCCACCCAGACGCTGCCGCAGAGCAGGCCGAAGACCATGGCCGTCAACGTCACCGGCCAGCTCGCCCCCGGCGTCACCGCCAAGGACCTGGTGCTCGCGCTGATCGCCCAGGTCGGCACCGGTGGTGGGCGCGGGCACATCGTCGAGTACCGCGGTGACGCCATCCAGGCCCTCTCCATGGAGGGGCGGATGACCATCGCCAACATGTCCATCGAGTGGGGCGCCAAGGCCGGCATGATCGCGCCGGACGAGACGACCTTCGCGTACCTCAAGGGTCGGCCGAACGCGCCGCAGGGCGCCGACTGGGACGCGGCGCTGGCCTGGTGGCGGACGCTGCCCACCGACGAGGGCGCGCGCTTCGACGCCGAGGTCACCCTGGACGCCAGCCGGATCACGCCGTTCGTCACGTGGGGCACCAACCCCGGGCAGGGCGCGCCGCTGAGCGCGCCGGTGCCCGACCCGGAGGAGTTCACCACCGACTCGGAGCGCGCTGCCGCCCGCCGTGCGCTGGAGTACATGGATCTGCGCCCCGGCACCCCGCTGCGGGAGCTGCCCATCGACGTGGTCTTCGTGGGTTCCTGCACGAACGGCCGCCTGGAGGATCTGCGGGCCGCGGCCGACGTGCTGCGCGGCCACCGGGTCGCCGACTCCGTCCGGATGCTCGTGGTGCCCGGCTCCGCCGCCGTCCGGGAGGCCGCCGAGGCCGAGGGGCTGGACAAGGTCTTCGCCGACGCCGGCGCCGAGTGGCGGTTCGCCGGCTGCTCGATGTGCCTGGGCATGAACCCCGACACGCTCAAGCCCGGCGAGCGCTCCGCGTCCACCTCCAACCGGAACTTCGAGGGCCGGCAGGGCCGGGGCGGTCGTACCCACCTGGTCTCCCCGCCGGTCGCCGCCGCCACCGCCGTGGTCGGGCGGCTGGCCGCCCCCGCCGATCTGTAGAAGGGACCGAGGAGATGGACAAGTTCACCACCCACACCGGCACCGCCGTGCCGCTGCGCCGGTCCAACGTGGACACGGATCAGATCATCCCGGCCGTGTACCTCAAGAGGGTGACCCGCACCGGCTTCGCCGACGGGCTGTTCAACGCCTGGCGGGAAGACCCGGCATTCGTACTCAACGATGAATCCTATTCCGGTGCGTCGATCCTCATCGCCGGTCCCGAGTTCGGCACCGGCTCCTCCCGGGAGCACGCCGTCTGGGCGCTACGGGACTGGGGCTTCCGCGCCGTGGTGGCCCCGCGCTTCGGTGACATCTTCCGGGGCAACGCACTCAAGGAGGGCCTGCTGCCGGTCGAGTTGGAATTGAAAGCCGTCGAGGAGTTGTGGGATCTCGTCGAGGCCGACCCGACCACTCCGGTGACCGTCGACCTGACCGCCCGACAGCTCCGGGCCGGGGACGCGACCTGGTCGTTCCCGCTGGACGACTTCAGCCGGTGGCGGCTGTTGGAGGGCCTGGACGACATTGGACTCACCCTCCGGCACGCCGATGACATCGCCTCCTACGAGGCGTCTCGACTGCCGTTCCTGCCCTCGGTGGCATAGCCGTACGCCCACCCGCACATCGGATTTCGCCCCCACCGGTCCAACCGGTGGGGGCGAATCCGTTACGACACAAGGGCTTTTTTCCACCGAATGTTTGTGTCCAGGCAGCGCAGGGCATACGGTGCGCGCAGAATGGCTCGCGTCGAGTCAGTTGCACAATCGGGAGGAAGTCGTGAACAAGGCCGAGCTCATCGAGGCGCTCGCCGTTCGCCTGGGGGACCGGAAGACGGCGACGGCCGCGCTCGACGCGGTCCTCACTGAGGTCCAGGCAGCGGTCACCAAGGGCGAGAAGGTGGCGATCACCGGATTCGGAGCATTCGAAAAGCGTGTGCGTGGCGCACGAACAGCGCGCAACCCGCGTACCGGCGAGGCGGTGAAGGTCAAGAAGACGTCCGTCCCGACCTTCCGCCCCGGCGCCGGGTTCAAGGAGATGGTGGCCAGCGGCAAGGTGCCGAAGGCCACGGTGGCGGCGAAGAAGACCGCCGCCGCCACGGCCAAGACCGCCGGCGCCAAGGCGGCGGGCACCAAGGCCACCGCCACCAAGGCGGCCAGTAAGAAGACCGC
>NZ_JBFAPG010000588.1:0-3472 GCF_040675595.1 Micromonospora sp. NPDC049580 | reverse complement strand
GCTGCTCGGGCTGCCCCGCAGCGACCGCGACGAGCGCCGGCCCGAAGCCGGCGCGGGCGGTGTGCGACGCGCCGGTCATCACGTTCTCCAGGACGCTGAGACCGGCGAAGAGCCCGGTCCCCTGCAGGGTCCGGGCGATGCCGAGTCTGGTCAGCCGGTGCGGCCGTGGTCGCAGCGGACGACCGTCGAGAGTGAGCGAACCCGTCTGGGGCGTCACGAAGCCGCAGATCACGTTGAACAACGTGGTCTTGCCGGCGCCGTTGGGCCCGATCACGCCCACCACCCGGTTGGGTGGCACTCGCAGCGAGACGTCGTCGAGGGCCGTGAGGCCGCCGAAACGGACGCCGATGCCGTGCAGTTCGAGCCCGCGTTCCATCACCCATCCCTCTGCCGTGGCGGGTGTTATTTACACTCGCAGTGTACGTTTCTCGGTTATGGCGTCAAGACCTTCGATGCGCTGACGCGACCGGGGCGGCCGCCAACGGCGACCACCCCCGGCCCGACCCGCTCAGTAACTGGGGCAGGTGTTGCGGTACTCCTCGATCGCCGACCCGCTCGGGCCCGGGCAGAGGAACTGCTCGTAGCGGGTGTCGTCGTCGACGAACCGCTTCAACCAGGCCACCATCTGGCGGGCCGTCGGCGTGTTGACCGTCTGCGGGAAGAAGTGGCTCGCGCCGTTCAACTCCAGGTACGCCTTCTCGGTCGAGGCCGGGATGCTGGTGTAGAACGGCACCGAGTGCGACGCGACCGGCGCGACCGTGTCGCTCTCGCCGCCGATGATCAGCGTGGGCACCCGCAGCTCGGACCAGCTCTTGTCCGTGTTCCAGGGCGCGAGGGGCACCGCGGCCTGCAACGACGGCCGCGCCGAGGCGGCCTCCAGGCTGCCGCCGCCGCCCATCGAGTGGCCGGCGACCGCGAGGCGGCTGCTGTCGATGCGGCTGCGCACCGAGCTGCGTTCGGTGAGGTAGTCGAGCGCGGCGAGCAGCTGCCGGCCACGGCTGTCCGGCTGGTCGAACCGGCTGTTGGTCTCGATCCCGATCACCACGAAGCCGTGCGAGGCGATCCGCGGCCCGAGCCAGCTGATGCTGGACCACGCGGCCGTGTAGCCGGGCGAGATGGCGACGGCGCCGAACGTGCCCTCGCTGGTGCTGGTCGGGTAGTAGATGACCCCGCCGCCGAAGCCGGTGACGCTCAACGAGGACACGCTCTGCGAGGCGGTGGCGAAGGGGCCGCGGCTGGCCTCCAGGATCGCGGTGGTCGGGGCGGGGCCCCGCTCGTACGGGCTGGCCGCCTGGGCGGGGGCGGGTCCGGCGAGGACACCGGCGGCGAGCAGGGTGGCGGCCAGCGCGAGCCGGACGGCGCGAGCGGG
Organism: Micromonospora sp. NPDC049580; assembly: GCF_040675595.1. Classification (NCBI taxonomy): domain Bacteria; kingdom Bacillati; phylum Actinomycetota; class Actinomycetes; order Micromonosporales; family Micromonosporaceae; genus Micromonospora; species Micromonospora sp. NPDC049580. The sequence goes on along the minus strand of NZ_JBFAPG010000588.1, from coordinate 2,103 downwards.
CGCGGAACGGGGACGGGTGGTGGTTGGTGACGACACGTCGGGCACTCCCTAGAGTCGAGCGATATCGACGTTCGTCAGTCTTCGCCGCTCCGCCCGGCCCCCGCATCGGTGAAATCACCAGTCCCGCCCGCAGATCGGATCTTCTGCGCGTTTCGACCCTCCAACCAGGGGTAGGGGTGCAGGGGCCTGCCCAAACGCTCCATGGAGAGGTTCACACCAGTGGATTCCAGCAAGCCCGCCGAGGCGGTCAAGAACGTCGTGAAGACCGCCTCCGAAAAGATCGCCGACGCTCTGACGCCCGAGGTGCCCGGCGCCCCGGGCAGCGCACCCCCACCCGTCGAGGAACCGACCTCGCCCCACGACCCGCTGCCGCCGAAGCCGGAGCAGGGCCAACCGCAGACCCGTACGCCGACCGGCGCCGAGACCGGCGTGCCGGCGGCCGCGAAGGGCCAGCAGGGCGCGTACCTCACCACGGCGAACGGGGCGCGACTGCGCGACACCGACCACTCGCTCAAGGCCGGGCCCCGGGGGCCGGTGCTGCTCCAGGACCACCACCTGCGCGAGAAGATCACGCACTTCGACCACGAGCGCATTCCAGAGCGTGTGGTGCACGCCCGGGGCGCGGGCGCGCACGGGGTGTTCACGGCCTACGGCACCGCCGAGGCGGTGACCCGGGCCGGCTTCCTCAAGAAGGGGCGCGAGACGGAGGTCTTCGTCCGGTTCTCCACAGTGCTCGGGTCGCGCGGCTCGGCCGACACGGTCCGGGACACGCGTGGCTTCGCGACGAAGTTCTACACCGACGAGGGCACCTTCGACCTGGTCGGCAACAACATGCCGGTCTTCTTCATCCAGGACGCCATCAAGTTCCCCGACATCATCCACGCCGCGAAGCCGCACCCCGACCGTGAGATCCCGCAGGCGCAGAGCGCGCACGACACCTTCTGGGACTTCGTCTCGCTGCACACCGAGGCGCAGCACCACGCCATGTGGAACATGTCCGACCGGGGCATCCCGCGCTCGTACCGGACGATGGAGGGGTTCGGTGTGCACACCTTCCGCCTCGTCAACGAGGCCGGGGAGACGGTGCTGGCGAAGTTCCACTGGAAGCCGAAGCTCGGTGTGCACTCCCTGACCTGGGAGGAGGCGCAGCTGCTCGGCGGCATCGACCCCGACTTCCACCGCCGGGACCTCTACGACGCGATCGAGGCCGGCGCGTTCCCCGAGTGGGAACTCGGCATCCAGGTCTTCCCCGACACTCCCGAGGAGACCTTCGCCGGGATCGACCTGCTGGACGCCACGAAGATCGTTCCGGAGGAACTGGCGGAGGTGCAGCCGATCGGCAGGCTGGTCCTCAACCGGACGCCGACGAACTTCTTCGCCGAGACCGAGCAGGTCGCCTTCCACCTCGGCCACCTGCCGCCGGGCATCGACGTCACGAACGACCCGCTGTTGCAGGGCCGGCTCTTCTCGTACGTCGACACGCAGCTCACCCGCCTCGGCGGGCCGAACTTCGCACAGATCCCGATCAACCGCCCGCACGCCGCGGTCAACGACATGCTGCGCGACGGCTTCCACCAGCACGCCGTGCACGCCGGGGTGGCGCCGTACCGGCCGAACTCGCTCGACGGTGGCAACCCCTTCCCGGCCGGCGACGCCGAGAACGCGTTCCTCGACGTGCCGGTGACCGTGGCGCAGGCGCCCAAGGTTCGGGCCAACCCAGCGTCGTTCGACGACCACTACAGCCAGGTACGCCTGTTCTGGCTGAGCATGTCGCCGGTCGAGAAGGAGCACATCATCCGGGCGTACACCTTCGAGCTGGGCAAGTGCTACCACCAGGCGATCAAGGAGCGCCAGCTCCAGTGCCTCGCCAACATCGACCCGGTGCTGTGCGAGCAGGTCGCCACCGGCCTGGGGCTGCCCGCGCCGCAGCCGACGGTGCCGTTGGCCGACGTCGCCCCGAGCCCGGTCCTGTCGCAGGTCGGCAGGGAGTGGCCCGCCGACGGCCGGATGGTCGGGATCGTCGTGGACCCCGACGGTGACCTGGACGGCGTCGGCGAGGTCCGCCGGGCCGTGTTCGAGGCCGGCATGGTGCCGCTGCTGATC
>NZ_JBFAPG010000587.1:0-3480 GCF_040675595.1 Micromonospora sp. NPDC049580 | reverse complement strand
CTTGATGTGTGACTTGAGTTCATAAGTGTGCTATTCCGATCTTAACTGAAACTGTCCAAGATCTGCGGCATCGACAGCCCGACGACGCCGTCCGTCTCTGCGGCGGGCCGTTTATGGACCGCGAAAGGGCGGCGTGACCGCACCGCCGTCGCCACCAGCACGACCGTCGCCACCAGGACGGCCCTTGCAAACCGGCACGGCCGTCGCCACCGAACGACCGTCGCCACCGAACGACCGTCGTCACCAGGACGGCCGTTGCCGGCACGGCGGTCGTCACCGGCGTGACCGCGAGCCCTGTTGCGTGCCGCGGGGTTGCCGCCCCATATCTGGGGCAGCTCTACAGCGCTTGAGGAAGGTGGGGCCGACTCCGGCAAGGCGGTTCCGGCATCGGCGCGAGCCTCCGCCGACGGCGACGCGGCGCGGGCTTCTGTGGGCGCCGCACCGCGGAGTCGACGTAGCCGGGCAGCCGAACGCCCGCACCGCCGAACGCCCGCGCCGCCGAACGCTCCGCGGCGCCAAACGCCCCGCGGCGCCTAACGACGTGTGCCCCTGCCCGTGGGACGGGTAGGGGCACACGTGTGCAGTGTCGTCGTGTCAGCGGGCCGTACCGGCGCGGCGCTTGTTGTAGACGTCGAACGCGACGGCGACGAGCAGGACGAGCCCCTTCACCACCGACTGCGTCGACTGGTCGATGCCCATCAGCTGCATGCCGTTGCTCATCACCGCCATGATCAGACCACCGACCATCGCGCCGACCACGGTGCCCACGCCACCGGTGACCGCCGCGCCGCCGATGAACGCCGCAGCGATCGCGTCCAGCTCGAACATGTTGCCGGCTGCGGGCTGCGCCCCGTTGGACCGCGACGAGTAGATGACGCCCGCCACCGCCGCGAGGAAGCCCATGTTGACGAACATCCAGAAGTTGACGGTGCGGACCTTCACGCCCGACAGCGCCGCCGCCGAGAGGTTGCCGCCGATCGCGTAGACCTGGCGGCCGAAGACCGTACGCCGGGTGATCAGGCCGTAGACCAGCACCAGCACGGCCAGGATGATCAGCACGATCGGCAGCCCTCGGGCGTGCGCCAACTGCCAGGCGAAGTACATGAGGACCGCGCCCACCAGGACGACCCGGGCGACGAACAGCGGGAACGACTCGACCGGCTGCTGGTAGCGGATGCGCGCCAGGCGGGTGCGGAAGCCGCTCACCGCGTACCCGGCCACGGCGAGAGCTCCGATGAGCAGCGTGAACGCGTCGAAGCCCTGACCGCCGAGCAGCCCGTTGAGGAAGCCCGCCGCGACCTTCTGGTATTCGGCCGGGAAGGGCGACAGCGAGATGTTGTCGAGCACCTGCAGCGTGAGGCCCCGGAAGAGCAGCATGCCGGCCAGGGTCACGATGAAGGCCGGGATGCCGGCGTACGCCACCCAGAAGCCGTGCCAGGCGCCGACCGCGACACCGACGACCAGAGCGGCCACGACGCCGATCCACCAGGGGTGACCCTGCTGGATCACCAGGACGGCGGAGACCGCTCCGGTGAGCGCGACGACCGATCCGACCGACAGGTCGATGTGCCCGCCGATGATGAGGATGACCATCCCGATCGCGAGCACCAGGATGTACGAGTACTGCAGGACGATGTTGGTGATGTTGCCGGGACTCAGCAGCACCCCGTCGGTCAGGAGCGCGAAGAGCGCGACGATGACGACCAGGGCGACGTAGATCCCGCTCTGCCGAAGGTTGTTCAACACCAGCGCCCGCAGGTCGCTCGTCCCACTGTGCAGGGCGGCGGCGGGTGTGCTGTCCGGGGGCGTCGGGCGCTCCGTCGAAGGGGTTTTGATGCTGGTCATCCGACGAGCTCCTTGTCCTTGGTCATCAGCTCCATGAGGCTCTCCTGGGTCGCCTCGCCGACCGGCTTCTCGCCGGTGATCCGGCCTGCGGCGAGGGTGTAGATGCGGTCGCACATGCCGAGCAGCTCGGGCAACTCCGACGAGATCACGATCACCGCCTTACCTGCGGCCACCAGCCGGTTGATGATCGTGTAGATCTCGTACTTGGCGCCGACGTCGATGCCTCGGGTGGGCTCGTCCAGGATCAGCACATCCGGGTCGGTGAACAGCCACTTCGACAGCACGACCTTCTGCTGGTTGCCCCCGGAGAGCTTGCCGACCACCGCCATGACGCTGGGCGTCCGGATGTTCATCTCCTTGCGGCTGGCCTCGGCAACCTTGATCTCCTCGTTGCCGTTCACCCAGCCCAGGTGGGCCAGCCGGTCCAGGGCTGCGGCCGAGACGTTGCGCCGGACGTCGTCGATGAGGTTGAGGCCGTAGCGTTTGCGGTCCTCGGTGACGTAGGCGATGCCGTTGTCGATGGCCTCTGCGACGGTACGGGCGTTGACCTCCTGCCCGCGTACGAAGAGCTTGCCGTGGATGTCGCGGCCGTAGGAACGGCCGAAGACGCTCATCGCCAGCTCGGTCCGGCCGGCACCCATCAGCCCCGCGATGCCGACGACCTCGCCGGCGCGCACCGACAGGCTGACGCCCTCGACGACCATCCGCTCCTGGGTCGGATGCCGCACCGACCAGTCCTCGATCCGCAGCACCTCCTCCCCGGGCGACGAGACGCGATCGGGGTAGAAGCTCTCGATGTCGCGCCCGACCATGCCCCGGATGATGCGCTGCTGATTCACGTCGTCGGCGCGCATGTCCAGGGTCTCCACCGTGCGGCCGTCGCGGATGACGGTGGTCGAGTCGGCGATCGCGGTGATCTCGTTGAGCTTGTGCGAGATCATGATGCAGGTGATGCCCTGCTCCTTGAGCTGCCGCAACAGGCCGAGCAGGTGCGCCGAGTCGACGTCGTTGAGGGCGGCCGTCGGCTCGTCCAGGATGAGCAGCCGCACCTTCTTCGACAGCGCCTTGGCGATCTCCACCAGCTGCTGTTTGCCGACGCCGAGCTGGATGACCGGGGTGACCGGGTTCTCGTGCAGCCCGACCGACGCCAGCAGCTCGGCCGCCTCGGCGTTGGCCCGGTTCCAGTCGATGAGCCCGCCACGGCCACGCCGCTCGTTGCCGAGGAAGAGATTCTCGGCGATCGACAGGTAGGGCACCAGGGCGAGTTCCTGGTGGATGATGACGATGCCGTTGGCCTCGCTGTCCCGGATGCCCCGGAACTGCATCGGCTTGCCGTCGAACAGGATCTCCCCGTCGTACGAGCCGGAGGGGTGGACGCCGGACAGCACCTTCATCAGGGTGGACTTGCCGGCGCCGTTCTCACCGCAGATGGCGTGGATCTCCCCCCGACGCACCGCGAGGCTGACGTCCTCCAGCGCGGTCACCCCGGGGAAGGTCTTCGTGATACCACGCATCTCGAGGATGGTGTCGTCCATGGTCACTGTCCTCTGTCGGGTCTGGACGCGGTCCATCACGGCGTCGGGCTCGGTGGACAACCGCCGGTCATTCCCCCGATGGCCAGCTCGATCCGGTTCG
>NZ_JBFAPG010000586.1:0-3488 GCF_040675595.1 Micromonospora sp. NPDC049580 | reverse complement strand
ACACGGGGGGGCCCCCGCCCCGCCCTTCCGGGCCGGCCGGGGCACCCCGGGAAACCTGCCGCCGGCAGTGCCTCACCTACTGCCGGCGGCGGGTTGGCGCGTGAGCTACCCGATCAGAGAGCCGGGTACGCGTTGCGCATCAGCTCCTGGAACTGAGCCGAGAACCACGCACCGGAGATCGGCGCGTCCGGCAGGGCGCCGGTCGGGCTGTTGCCGTTGCGGGCGTTGCCGCCGTACGTCGGGTCGCACATCCGGTCGAAGCCCTTGCCCTCGTTGTTCGGGATCTCCTTGCTGGAGCCGTCCGACTCACCCGGGGGCTTCACCCAGACGTAGGCGTCGATACCCGTGGCCGGGTTCGCCCGGGGCCGCTCACCGAGACCGGCACCGGCCTGGTTGCACCAGTTGCCGGCGTGGGCCCGGCGGTCGATCCGACCACCGTTGACGTACGTGTCGACGCTTGTCGTCGCACCCGGGCCGGTGGGCCGGTTGGCGCCGCCCCAGCCGTTGCGGGAGGTGTCGATCAGCATGCCGATGTTGGAGTTGAAGCCGACCGAGATCAGCTTGGTACGGAACGCCTGGGCGAAGGACAGCTCGTCGACGTAGAAGTTCCAGTCGACCCACTTGGACTGCCGCACCGTCTGGCCGTTCACGGTGTCGGTGATCTTGAAGTACGGCTCCACGAGCGCCGAGTAGTTCGCGGTGTTGGTGATGAAGCCGTGCACGTTGTTGACCGTGCTGCCGGAGGCGACCGCGGCGGTCTTCAGGATGTCGGCGGTCGGGCCGAAGTTGCTGTCCCAACCGAGCCAGCCGTGGTGCCCGGCGTCGATGTAGTTGTAGACGTTGCCGATCGCGCCCAGCTTGGCGAGGGCGTAGCCGACGCCGTTCACGTACGCGCCGTTGGCCTTGACCGTGTCACACATGACCGTGCCGCCGGCCTGACCGGACGTGTTGGTCACCAGGTTCGGCAGCGAGTCGATCTCGATGACGTTGATGATCCGCAGGTTCCGGTACTTCGAGTCGCTCTGGATCGCGGCGATCGGGTCGATGTACTCGGCCTTGTACCGGGGCAGGTCGTTCGGGCCCAGCTCACCGTTGGAGGCGAGCGCCGAGCAGTCCCGGCCGGGCAGGTTGTAGATCACGAACTGGATGTAGCCGGCGCCCTGGCGCAGCGCCTCGTCCAGGTGCTCCCGCACCCCGAACGCGCCGTTCGAGCTGCTGTTCGGAGTGCCGTTGATGGCGGCGATCCGGTCCAGCCAGACGGCGGTGGGGTTGTTCGAGACCCGGCTTCCACCCGGCTCGGCATCCGCCTTGGCCTTCCACTCCGGGTTCACGTACCCGCGCACACCGGCGTACGGGTTGTCGACCTTGGTGCCCGGCGGAGTCGTGGTCGGCGGGGCCGTGGTGGGCGGGGCCGTGGTCGGCGGCGCCGTGGTCGGGGGCGCCGTGGTCGGCGGGGCCGTGGTGGGCGGGGCCGTGGTCGGCGGCGGGGTGGTCGGGTTACCGGTGCCACCGTTGCAGACCACACCGTTCAGGGTGAACGAGGTCGGCTTCGGGTTGCTGCCGCTCCACGCGCCGTTGAACCCGATGTTCGTCGACGCACCATTGGCGAGGGTGCCGTTGTAGGACAAGCTCCGGGCGGTGACCTGGCTGCCGGACTGGGTGTAGGTGGCCGACCAGCCCTGCTGCACCCGCTGGCTGGAGTTGGGAAAGGTCCAGCCGAGCGTCCAACCGTTGACCGGGTCGCCGAGGTTCTTGATGGTGATGTTGGCGGTGAAGCCGCCCTGCCAGTCATTGGTCGTGTACGCGATGTCGCACTGCGTCGCGGCCTGCGCCGCGGTGACCGGGATTGTCACCAGCCCGCCGGCGACCAGAACGCCCGCGCCTGCGAGCGCGAGGGTCCGGCGTGGGCCGGACAGCCTTCTCCACACATTCATGCCACTGATCTCCTTGGGCGAGACCGGGCTCGCGTACGGCCCGGCGAGACGGCCCGGCGGGCGTCCTGCACGGACGGCCTCCGGCGCCACGGGATTCATTGGGGGGTGCCCGACCCGGACGGGCGGTGGTGGTTGGTGGTGATTGGCCGGCGCGACACCGACCGCTCGGCGGCCGGTTGTCGTCCGGCGAACCGGATGCCCTCGACGACCTGCCTGCGCGGTGTGGCTCCCCGAACCGCGTGCGCCGATTCTTGCATGGGAGCGCTTCCATGGCAATGGCTCGATGCGCGGCCTGCCCTCGACTCGGACGATACCCCCGAGCAGCGCGAGCGGCACCTGCCGTCCGTTACCGGGATGACCGCCGCGGGTCGAGCACTGCGGGTCGGCAACAGCGCGGTGCGTACGCAAGGTCCTGCGGGACCCGAGACGGCACTACGGGCCGCGAAAGCCCCGTAGCACTCCTTTGCTACTTACTATTAGTAAAGGTGAGAACACGAATCTTTCACTTGATAAGTCATGAAACGGTCTAACGTCGGTCTTAGCTCGGTTGTCGCCGAGCTCAGGACAACAGGGATGGAGTGACGCAGGTCATGGCTAAGAAGATGCTCGGGAAGGTCGTTGCGGGCGCCGCACTCGGCGGCGCGTCGCTCCTGGTGTTCGCGCCGGGGATCGCGTTCGCTGACGGGCACCACGACGACGACGGCAAGGTCTTCGCCAAGCCGCACGTCGTGAAGGCCGGCGACGAGGTCAAGCTCCTCGAGATCTGCCCGGATCGGCAGGAGCACGCGTTCGTGTGGTCCAAGGTCACCGGCAAGGTCAAGCTCAAGCCGGTACGGGACGACCGGGGCGAGGACCGCGGCGAGTGGAGCGAGGAGGAGGACTCCTACGACCACGACGACAAGGGCAAGGACGAGCACGGCAAGGACGAGCAGGGCAAGGACGAGCACGGCAAGGACGACAAGGGCAAGGACCACGAGGGCAAGGACGAGCAGGGCAAGGACGAGCACGGCAAGGACGAGCAGGGCAAGGACGAGCAGGGCAAGGACGAGCACGGCAAGGACGACAAGGGCAAGGACCACGAGGGCAAGGACGAGAACGGCAAGGACGAGCACGGCGACGACGAGTCGCAGCCGTCCGCCGATGACGCCCAGCCCGGTGGCCAGGGCGGCGGCGCTGCCGCCGACGCCTCCCGCGACGAGGACAGCAAGGACTGGACGGGCGAGGAGCACGGCCAGGACGCGGACGACAGCCGCGACAAGAAGGACTGGGAGTCCAAGGACAAGGACAAGAAGGACTCGGAGTCCAAGGACGAAGACAAGAAGGACTGGGACTCCAAGGACAAGGACAAGAAGGACTGGGACTCCAAGGACGAAGACAAGAAGGACTGGGAGTCCAAGGGCAACGAGTACGGCTCCGACGACGAGTACGGCTCCGACAAGGGCCGCGAGTACAGCTCCGACAAGGGCCGCGAGTACGGCTCCGACGACGAGTACGGCTCCGACAAGGGCTGGGAGTCCAAGGGCCACGAGTACGGCTCCGACGACGAGTACGGCT
>NZ_JBFAPG010000585.1:0-3488 GCF_040675595.1 Micromonospora sp. NPDC049580 | reverse complement strand
CCGCGCTCGATGAGCGCGGCGATCTCGGCGGCCCGCAATCCACGCAGCGCCAGCACCCGGGTGCCCCAACGGTGCAGCCGGCACGGGTGCGGGCTGGCGTCGTTGCGGCAGACCACCCCGCCGGACCAGCGCCGGGGCGCGTGCACCACCACCGCGCGCACCGCGAACTGGGCGTCCTCGCCCGTCACGTACGGCGGCAGGGGAATGTCGCGGAGCACCTCGCCGGGCAGCTCATCGGCGCCGGAGAAGACGGCGGGACGGACGCGGTGGGCGGTACTGCTGCTCATCTGCGCTGCCTCCACAGTGGAAGGTGAGACGGGGACAGCAGAAAGTTACGTCGCTGTCGACCGAGGGCGACGGACAAACTGTCCCGCCACGTGGACGGGTCAGCGCAGCGCGACGGCCTGGAGGCCGACGTTGCCGCAGTGCTCGGTGAAGACCTTCTCGACGGTCCAGGTCAGCACCAACCGGGCATTCTTCGGCAGCTCGAAGCGGATGGTGAACTGGGCGCTCTGGCTGGTGTACGGATCCTCCAGGCGTACGGTGCTGACCGGCCCCCCGGTGGACAGCCGGGCGTCCAGCCGACCCCGTGCCATCCAGATCCCGGCGTAGAGCTGAACGGTGCGCGGCGCCCCGCTGCCGGCGACCGTCAGCGTGAACCCGTTGCCCACGCCACAGGTGTAGACGCCGTTGGAACTGCCGCGATCGGACCGCTCGGGTGCGCCGTCGGACCAGCGGACGACCTCCTGATTGCCGTCCCAACCGACCCGGGTGCCCTTCCCACCACCGTCGACGATCTCCCCGGAGCCGGCGCGCTTGCGAACGGTCGAGTTGCCGCCGCGCAGCCCCCAGTGCATCCAGTCACGGGTGCCCACGGCGGTGAGGTCGACCTCGGCGGGCACCTCGGCGCGGCTCACCGACAGCGGCGACGCCCCCGGCTTCTTCGGCGGCGGGGCGGGCGCGCTCGTCGACGGTGGCGGCTCGGGCGAGGGCGGCCGCTCCCGGGGGCGCAGACCGGGCTGCGCCGGCCCGGCATCGGTGGCGTGCCCGTCGGCGGCCGGAAGGGCGGACGGTCGGGTGGCTCCGGCGGGCACGCCACCCGAGCCACCGACCGGACCATCGTCCGACTCCGGGCCGGACCGCGTGCCGACGTACGCGACGAGCAGCACGAGGCAGACCAGTGCGCCAAGCCCTTCCAGCGCCCAGAGCCGCCGCTGTCGGGCGCGGGCGAGCCGGCGCAGCGCCCGGTGGTTCAGCCCGAGGGCGACGCTCCGCGGCCGGTGCGACGGCGGTCGGCCGGTCGACTCGTCCCCGGCCCGCGAATCCGCCCGCGTACGGTCCTCGTCCGCCACCGACCCCTCCAGTCCGCCGCCCGGCCACCACCGCACGCGACGGGATCGACCGTCCACTGTGGGTCGCTTCACGTTTGCACGGGCGTGGTCGACACGCTAAATCGGGACAGGCTGGCGTGTCCAGTCCGGATCGGGACGGTATGGGACAGCCGGCGATCCCGCGATCGATCGACCGGGAGCGACCCCGCGTCAGCCGATCCGGAAGCCGAGCGCCTGCGCGATGACGAGGGCCTGCTCGGCGTCCACGATGGCGCCGGCCCGTTCGACCGACGTCGGATCCAGCGCAGTGAGGTCGCTGCGCCGCAGGTCGGCGCCGCCGAGGCGGCAGTTGTGCAGCTGCGCCCCGGAGAGGTCGACGCCGGTCACCGTGGCGCCGGTCAGGTTGGCCCCGGTGAGGTCGGCCTCGCGCATCCGCACGCCGCTCAGCCAGGCGGCGCGCAGGTCCGCGCCGGGCAGCGCGACGAACGACCAGTCGCCGCCGTCGACCCGCAACGGACGAAGCTCGCACTGGACGAAGCTGCTCCCGACCAGCTTGCAGCCGGTGAACTCGGCCTCGAAGAAGTTGCAGCGCCGAAAGACACAGCGGGTGAACGCCGAGTCGAGATGCCGGGACGCGTTGAACTGCACGTTGCCGAACGTGCAGCCGGTGAAGACCGCACCACGGGTGACCGCCTCGGTCAGGTCCACGTCGAAGAACTCGCACGCCACGAACTGGCGGTCGGTCAGCTCCTCGGCGTACCAGTCCTCGTGGCGGAAGGTCATGTCCTCGGTCAACTCCGGCATCCGGCCAGGCTAGTGCCGCCCACCGACGCCTCGGGACGGCCCGGTGGGGGCGGCCCCTTCCGGCGGGGGCGTACCGGCGAGTAGGTTCGGCGACGTGAGTGTGGCGCGGAGCAAGGACCCCGATCAGATCGGCTTCGACCCGGCGCGGCTGGCGCGGATCGACGAGCACTTCGGCGGGTACGTCGACGACGGCCGGCTGGCCGGCTGGCAGGTGGTGGTCACCCGGCGCGGCGAGGTGGCGCACTCCTCGACGTACGGCCTGCGAGATCGGGAGTCGGGCGCCCCGGTCGAAGCCGACACGCTCTGGCGGATCTACTCGATGACCAAGCCCGTCACCTCGGTCGCCGCCATGATGCTGTGGGAGGAGGGCCGCTTCGAGCTGACCGACGAGATCAGCCGCTGGCTGCCCGAGTTCGCCGACCTGCGGGTCTACTCGAAGGGCTCGGCGCTCAAGCCGTACACCGTGCCGGCGACCGAGCCGATCCGGGTCTGGCACCTGCTCACCCACACCGCCGGCCTGACGTACGGCTTCATGCAGACCTCGGTGGTCGACGGGCTCTACCGGGCGGCCGGCTACGACCTGTACCCGCCGGCGGACGTCGACCTGGCCACCGCCTGCGCGGCCTTCGGCGAGCTGCCTCTGCTCTTCCAGCCCGGCACGGCCTGGGGTTACTCGGTCGCCACGGACGTGCTCGGCCGGCTGGTCGAGGTGGTCTCCGGGCAGAGCCTGGACGCCTTCTTCGCCGATCGGATCTTCGGCCCGCTGGGCATGACGGACACCCGCTGGTGGGTCGAGGGCGACGAGGCCGAGCGGCTGGCCGCGCTCTACGCACCGGATCCGCGTAGCGGGCGGGCGGTCCGCTACGACCGGCTCGGCACGCTCGCGCACCACAAGCCCGGCCTGCTCTCCGGTGGCGGTGGCCTGATCTCCAGCGCCGCCGACTACCACCGGTTCACGCAGATGCTGCTGCGCGGCGGCGAGCTGGACAGCGTACGCCTGCTCGGGCCGCGCACGGTGCGTTTCATGACCCGCAACCACCTGCCCGGCGGGCAGGATCTGGGCACCCTGTCCACCGGCGGCTTCGCCGAGACCACCCTCGACGGGATCGGCTTCGGTCTCGGCTTCGCGGTGGTCGAGGACCCGATCCCGAGCCGGGTGCCGAGCAGCGTCGGCGAGTACTACTGGGGTGGGGTCGCCAGCACGGCGTTCTGGGTGGACCCGGCCGAGGAGATCACCGCGCTGCTGTTCACCCAGCTCATGCCGTCGAGCACGTACCCGCTGCGCTCCCAGCTGCGCCAGCTCGTCTACGCCGCCCTGGTCGACTGACCGGTGCGGGCCCGTCGACACGGCGG
>NZ_JBFAPG010000584.1:0-3493 GCF_040675595.1 Micromonospora sp. NPDC049580 | reverse complement strand
CCCGGCGGCACTGGGGCGGGGGGCGCGGGCCGCAAGCGGCCGACGCGCCCGGTGCCGGGTGCTGGTGTCCTCAGCCGGCGTGCTTGCGGCGGGCGGCGGCCCGACCGCGCTGCTGCTGGTCGAGCACCACCTTGCGGATGCGCACCGCGGTCGGGGTGACCTCGACGCACTCGTCCTCGCGGCAGAACTCCAGCGCCTGCTCCAGCGAGAGCTTGCGCGGCGGGATCAGCTTCTCGGTCTCGTCGGAGGTCGAGGCCCGCATGTTGGTGAGCTTCTTCTCCTTGGTGATGTTGACGTCCATGTCGTCGGAGCGCGAGTTCTCCCCGACGATCATGCCCTCGTACACCTCGGTGGTCGGGTCGACGAAGAGCTGGCCGCGCTCCTGCAGGTTGATCATCGCGAAGGCGGTGACCGCGCCGGCCCGGTCGGCGACCAGCGAACCGTTGTTGCGGGTGCGCAGCTCGCCGAACCACGGCTCGTACGACTCGAAGACGTGGTGCAGGATGCCGGTGCCCCGGGTGTCGGTGAGGAACTCGGTGCGGAAGCCGATCAGGCCGCGCGCCGGGACCAGCCACTCCATCCGGATCCAGCCGGTGCCGTGGTTGACCAGCTGCTCCATCCGGCCCTTACGGGTCGCGAGGAGCTGGGTGATCGCGCCCAGGTACTCCTCGGGCGCGTCGATGGTCAACCGCTCGACCGGCTCGCAGGTCCTGCCGTCGATCTCCTTGGTGACGACCTGCGGCTTGCCGACGGTCAGCTCGTAGCTCTCCCGGCGCATCTGCTCGACCAGGATGGCCAGCGCCAGCTCACCACGGCCCTGCACCTCCCAGGCGTCCGGCCGCTCGGTGGGCAGCACCCGCAGCGACACGTTGCCGACCAGCTCCTTGTCGAGCCGGTCCTTGACCATCCGCGCGGTGACCTTGGAGCCCTTGACCCGGCCCACCAGCGGTGACGTGTTGGTGCCGATCGTCATCGAGATGGCCGGCTCGTCGACGGTGATCAGCGGCAGCGCGACCGGGTTCTCCGCGTCGGCGAGGGTCTCGCCGATCATGATGTCGGAGATGCCGGCGACCGCGATGATGTCGCCCGGACCGGCCGTCTCGGCCGGCTTGCGCTCCAGGCCCTCGGTCATCAGCATCTCGGAGATGCGGACCCGCTGGGTGCTGCCGTCGGTGCGGCACCAGGCCACCGTCTGGCCCTTGCTGATCGTGCCCTGGCGGACCCGGCACAGCGCCAGCCGGCCGAGGAACGGCGAGGCGTCGAGGTTGGTGACGTGCGCCTGCAGCGGAGCGCCATCCTCGTACGCGGGGGCCGGGATGGTGTCCAGCAGGGTGCGGAACAGCGGCTCCAGGGAGGTGCTGTCGTCGGGCACCGAACCGTCGGCGGGCTGGGTCAGCGAGGCGACGCCGTCGCGGGCGCACGCGTAGACGATCGGGAAGTCGATCTGCTCCTCGTCGGCGTCCAGGTCGAGGAAGAGCTCGTAGGTGTCGTCCACGACCTCCTTGATCCGGGCGTCGGGGCGGTCGACCTTGTTGATCACCAGGATGATCGGCATCCGGGCCTGCAGCGCCTTACGCAGCACGAAGCGGGTCTGCGGCAGCGGGCCCTCACTGGCGTCGACCAGCAGCACCACGCCGTCGACCATGGTGAGGCCGCGCTCGACCTCGCCACCGAAGTCGGCGTGGCCGGGGGTGTCGATGATGTTGATGGTGACCGGGTCGGAGCCGTCCGCCGGCAGGTAGCGCACACCGGTGTTCTTGGCCAGGATCGTGATGCCCTTTTCCCGCTCCAGGTCACCCGAGTCCATCACCCGCTCGGTGTTCTCGCCCCGGGCGCCGTACGCCCCGGCCTGCCGCAACATGGCGTCGACCAGGGTGGTCTTGCCGTGGTCGACGTGAGCGATGATGGCGACGTTGCGGAGGTCGGTGCGAAGCTGCATACCCTCTATCCTTCCGCCTGCGCGCGCGCAGGCTGCGTCGGGGTCACCCCCAGGTGCCCCTGATCTATGGTGAAACTGCTGTCCCGGTCGTTGCACCGGCTGGCATGCTGGCTCCCGTGTCCCGGGGGCCTGAGTGCACGACCTGCTGACCTGGGTGCAAGGTCTGCCCACCCTGTGGATCTACCTGGTCGCCGCGCTGATCGTGGCGGGCGAGACCGCGGTGATCTTCGGCCTGCTGGTGCCGGGTGAGGCTACCCTGCTGCTCGTCGGCTTCCTCACCTACAACGGTACCTTGCGGCTCGGACCGGCGTTGCTCGCGATGATCGTCTCGGCGTTCGTGGGCGATGCGCTGGCCTTCCGCGCCGGGCGGCGCTTCGGCCCGAAGCTGCGTGCCGGGCTGGGCCACCGGGTCGGGCCCGAGCGGTGGCGCCGGGCAGACGCGATGCTCGCCCGGCTGGGCGGCCGGGGCGTGTTCGCGGCGCGCTGGGTGGCCTTCGCCCGCACCCTGGTGCCCCGGCTGGCGGGGTCCGCCGGCATGTCGTACCGGCGGTTCGCGCCGTGGAACGTGGCCGGCATCGTCACCTGGGTCGGCTGCTCGGTGCTGCTCGGCCACCTCGCCGGTGAGTCGTACGACACGGTCTCCCGGCTGCTCGGCCGGGCCACCGGCGCGGCACTGGCGTTGCTGGCGGGGCTGCTGGGGGTGGTGCTCTCCGGGCGGTGGCTCGGCCGCAACCCCGACCCGGTACGCGCGCTGCTGTCCCGGGCCGCCGCGCTGCCGCCGGTGCGCTGGCTCAGCGCCCGCTACGGGGTGCTGTTCTTCCTGGTGGCCATGCGGATCGGGCCGGCCTGGACGCTGCTGCTCAACCTGGCCGCCGGGCTGCTGCTGCTCTTCGCCGCCGGGCTGGCCATCGCCGGCCTGCTCGCCGTCGTGGTGCGCAACAGCGGGCTGGCGGCGCTGGACGGGGCGATCGGTGCCTGGTTCACCGCCCGCCGGACCCCGGACGCCGCCGACGCCACCCTGGTCGTGGTGTCGTTGGTACGCGGGTGGGTGCTGATCGTGTTGGTGGCGCTGGTGGCGGCGGTGCTGGCGTGGCGGAACCGCCCCTGGCGCGCGGATCTGCTCAGTGTGGTCGGCACCGTGGGCGCGTTCGTGCCGCTTGTGGTGCTGGCCGTGGTGGCCGAGTTGACGCCGACGCCCGGTGGCGGTCCGGGTGGGCACGAGGCCGTCCCGTTCTCGACCCAGAACGCCGTGGTCGCGGCGAGCCTGTGCACCCTGGCGTGGCTGGTGTCGCGCAGCGCCCACTGGCCGGTGGCAGTGGCCGCGTGGACGGCCGCCGCCGCGGGCGTGCTCGGGGTCGGCGCCGCACGGCTCTACCTCGGCCTGGACACGGCGAGCGGCACTGCCGCGGCGGTGCTGCTCGGGGTGCTGTGGACGGTGGTGTTCATGGTCGCCTGGGCCACCAGGGACCGGGCGGTGGGCGACCGGGCGCAGCCGGCCGACCCGGCCCGGCCGCCGCAGGGGCCCCGTCGTCCGGTCGAACCTTGCTAATCTGC
>NZ_JBFAPG010000583.1:0-3494 GCF_040675595.1 Micromonospora sp. NPDC049580 | reverse complement strand
CGTACCTGGGCGCCGACCCGGTCGGCGCGATCGCGCTGACCGCCGGGCTGAGCGTGGCCGCGGCGATCAGCGCCGGCGGCTGGCTGACCATCACCCGACTGGCGTGGGCCACCATGGCCGCCCTGGCGGTCGGCATCGGCTTCGCCGTGGTCGACCTGCGACGGCCTGCGGCCGAGCGGGGGAGCCTCGGCCGGTTCCTGTCCGCGGTGGCCGACGGCACCGGCGGGTTCACCGTGCACCGGTCCAGCACGGCGAACTTCGAGACGTTGGTGAACAGCCCGTTGACCGTGCTGGCGCTGGCCGGCGGGCTGCTGGTGTGGTTCGCCCTGCTGCAGCCGTGGGGCGGGCTGCTGCGGCTGTTCGGCATCTACCCGGCGATCCGGGCCGCGCTGGGCGGCACGGCGGTCGCGGCGGTGCTGGGTGGCGTGCTCGACGGCGCGGCGCTGGACGTGGCGGGCGCCGCTGCCGCCCTGGTGGTGCCGATGGCCGCGCTGGCGTCGCTGCGCGTGCTCGGGCATGCCGCCGACCGGACCCGCCCGAACACGGGCCGTGCCCGGGAGAACGGGGCCGACGACGACTCGGGCTCCGGCGGCGACGGGCCAGCCGGGGGAGGCGACGGTCCGACCGGTGGCGGTGGACCGCTGGGCGCGGGTCACCCCCGGCCGATCGGCGGCCCGCCCGCAGCGCCCCCACGAGTGGTCGTGCTGCCCCCGGGCCCGGACGCGCCCGTGGGCACTCCGGTGGTCGACGGGCCCGCCCAGTCGCCGCCGGAGCGTCCGGCGGCGGACGCGGCGACCGGGGCGCCCTCCGCGCCGGCGCAGCGACGATCGGCGGACACACCGGCGGACACCCCGGCCGCGCCGGTCACCCGGCCATCGACCGAGGTTGCCGCTTCCTGACCGCCGGACGTCGTCCTGGTGACCCGGCGCTGTCGCACCCGGGGTGCGGCCTGCGAGTACCCGCCGCAGAGGTGTTACCGTGGAATCCCGTGGATCGCGTGATCACTTTGCTGATCGAGCACGGCGGTCTGCATGACCGCGACAGACGACACGGGAGCAGGCCTTGGCCCCATCAGCACGGACGACCAGGCACATTTTCGTCACCGGGGGCGTCGCCTCCTCGCTGGGTAAGGGCCTCACCGCCTCCAGCCTCGGCAACCTGTTGACCGCGCGCGGGCTGCGCGTGGTGATGCAGAAGCTCGACCCCTACCTCAACGTCGACCCCGGGACGATGAACCCGTTCCAGCACGGCGAGGTCTTCGTCACCGAGGACGGCGCCGAGACCGACCTCGACGTCGGGCACTACGAGCGTTTCCTGGACCGGGCCCTGTCCGGCAAGGCGAACGTCACCACCGGCCAGATCTACTCCGACGTGATCGCCAAGGAGCGCCGGGGGGAGTACCTGGGCGACACCGTCCAGGTCATCCCGCACATCACCAACGAGATCAAGTCGCGGATCCTGGCGATGGCCGACCCGGACGACGACGGCGTCCTGCCCGACGTGGTCATCACCGAGGTCGGTGGCACCGTCGGCGACATCGAGTCGCTGCCGTTCCTGGAGGCGATCCGCCAGGTGCGCCACGACCTGGGCCGGGACAACTGCTTCTACCTGCACGTGTCGCTGGTGCCGTACCTGGCGCCGTCGGGCGAGCTGAAGACCAAGCCGACCCAGCACTCCGTGGCGCAGCTGCGCAACATCGGCATCCAGCCGGACGCCATCGTGCTGCGCTGTGACCGGGAGATCCCGGTGAAGCTCAAGGAGAAGCTGTCGCTGTACTGCGACGTCGACGCCGAGGCGGTCGTCGCCGCGCCGGACGCCCCGAGCATCTACGACATCCCGAAGGTGCTGCACCGCGAGGGGCTCGACGCGTACGTGGTGCGCCGGCTCGGGCTGTCGTTCCGGGACGTGGACTGGGCGAGCTGGGACGACCTGCTGGAGCGGGTGCACCGGCCCCGGCACACGGTCACCGTCGCCGTGGTCGGCAAGTACGTCGACCTGCCGGATGCGTACCTGTCGGTGAGCGAGGCGATCCGGGCGGCCGGTTTCGGTCACCGGGCGCGGGTGCAGCTGCGCTGGGTGCCTAGCGACGAGTGCGTCACCCCGGCCGGCGCGGCGGCCGCCCTGGCCGGCGTGGACGGCATCCTCATCCCGGGCGGGTTCGGGGTCCGTGGCATCGAGGGCAAGATCGGCACGGCCCGGTACGCCCGGGAGAACGGCATCCCCCTGCTCGGCCTCTGCCTCGGCCTGCAGTGCATGACGATCGACGTGGCCCGGCACCTGGCCGGCCTGGACGGCGCCAACTCGCTGGAGTTCGACGAGCAGGCCGCGCACCCGGTCATCGCCACGATGGCCGACCAGGAGGACATCGTCGCCGGCAAGGGCGACCTGGGCGGCACCATGCGGCTCGGGGCGTACCCGGCGACGCTGACCGAGGGCTCGATCGTCGCCGAGGCGTACGGCAGCACCGACATCAGCGAGCGGCACCGGCACCGCTACGAGGTCAACAACGCCTACCGGGACGCGCTGACCAAGGCGGGCCTGCACATCTCCGGCACCTCCCCGGACGGCCGGCTGGTCGAGTTCATCGAGCTGGACCGGGATCTGCACCCGTTCTTCGTGGCCACGCAGGCGCATCCGGAGCTGAAGAGCCGTCCCACCCGCCCGCACCCGCTGTTCGCGTCGTTCGTCCGGGCCGCCGTGACGTACTCGCAGGCCGACCAGTTGCCGGTCGACCTGGAGGCCGCGTCGGAGGCCCCGTCGGCGCGCAAGGCCGCCCGCAACGGCGCCGCGACGAAGGCCGCGTCGGCCTCGTGAGCGAGCGGAGCGAGCGAACCAGCAGGCTCAGCAGCGGGGCGACGGCGTGAGCGACCTTGAGCACCGCTACGAGGTGCGCTCCCGCGAGGAGCGCTATCGGGGTCGGATCTTCGACGTGGTCACCGAGGAGGTGACCATGCCGGGCGGCGGGACCGCGCTGCGTGACCTCGTCCGGCACGTCGGGGCGGTGGCCGTGGTGGCCCTCGACGACGCCGGTCAGGTGGTGCTGATCCGGCAGTACCGGCACCCGATCGGCCGGCACCTGTGGGAGCTGCCCGCCGGGCTGATGGACGTCTCCGGCGAGGAGCTGCCGGCCGCCGCGCTGCGGGAACTGGCCGAGGAGGCCGACCTCACCGCCGGGCGGATCGACGTGCTTGTCGACCTGCACAGCTCGCCGGGGTTCACCAACGAGATCGTCCGGGTCTACCTGGCCCGGGACCTGGCCGACGTGCCGGCGGGGGAGCGTCACGAGCGCCGTGACGAGGAGGCCGACCTGCAGATCGTCCGGATGGCCCTGGACGAGGCGGTCGACATGGTCCTGGCCGGCGAGATCACCAACGCGTCCGCGGTGGCCGGCCTGCTCGCGGCGGCCCGCGCCCGGGACACCGGCTTCGCGGCGCTGCGTCGGGCGGAGGCGCCGCTGCCGCGCTGAGCGCCGCCGCCGGTCCTTCCCGATCGGT
>NZ_JBFAPG010000582.1:0-3498 GCF_040675595.1 Micromonospora sp. NPDC049580 | reverse complement strand
GCGGCTGAGCCGCAGCGGCCCGCCGAACACCGCCGGCAGCGTCCCGGCCGGGTTGCGGCGCACCGCCGCGATGCCGAGCGCCTGGGCCTTCCCGCACGTCTGTTGGAGGTCGCATGTCGCACAACGCCGAGTCCACCGCATTCCGGAGCGCCCTTGAGGTGATCCGGGCTGTCGAGCCGCGGGTGGCCGACGCCATCGGCGCCGAGCTGACCGACCAGCGGGAGTCCCTCAAGCTCATCGCCAGCGAGAACTACGCCTCCCCGGCGACCCTGCTGGCCATGGGCAACTGGTTCAGCGACAAGTACGCCGAGGGCACCGTGGGGCGTCGCTTCTACGCGGGCTGCCAGAACGTCGACACCGTCGAGGCGCTCGCCGCCGAGCACGCCCGGGAGCTGTTCGGGGCCGCGCACGCGTACGTGCAGCCGCACTCGGGCATCGACGCCAACCTGGTCGCGTTCTGGGCGGTGCTGGCCGACCGGGTGGAGTCCCCCGCGCTGAAGAAGGCCCAGGTACGCCAGGTCAACGACCTCACCGAGGCGGACTGGTTCGCGCTGCGCCGCGAGTTGGGCAACCAGCGGATGCTCGGCATGTCGCTGGACGCCGGCGGTCACCTCACCCACGGTTTCCGGCCGAACATCTCCGGCAAGATGTTCGACCAGCGCAGCTACGGCACCGACCCGGCGACCGGCCTGATCGACTACGACCGGGTCGCCGAGGCGGCCCGCGAGTTCAAGCCGCTGATCCTGGTCGGCGGCTACTCGGCGTACCCCCGGAAGGTGAACTTCCGGATCCTGCGGGAGATCGCCGACTCGGTCGGGGCGACGTTCATGGTCGACATGGCGCACTTCGCGGGCCTGGTGGCCGGCAAGGTCTTCACCGGCGACTTCGACCCGGTGCCGCACGCGCACATCGTCACCACCACCACCCACAAGTCGCTGCGCGGCCCGCGCGGCGGCATGGTGCTCTGCGGCCCGGAGCTGGCCGACCAGGTGGACCGGGGTTGCCCGATGGTGCTCGGCGGCCCGCTGCCGCACGTGATGGCCGCCAAGGCCGTCGCCCTGGCCGAGGCCCGCCGCCCCGACTTCGCCGACTACGCCCAGCGGATCGTGGACAACGCGCAGGCGCTCGCCGACGGGCTGCTGCGCCGGGGCGCGACGCTGGTCACCGGCGGCACCGACAACCACCTGGTGCTGATCGACGTGTCCGGCTACGGGCTCACCGGCCGGCAGGCCGAGCAGGCCCTGCTCGACTCCGGCATCGTCACCAACCGCAACTCGG
Source organism: Micromonospora sp. NPDC049580 (assembly GCF_040675595.1). NCBI lineage: Bacteria > Bacillati > Actinomycetota > Actinomycetes > Micromonosporales > Micromonosporaceae > Micromonospora > Micromonospora sp. NPDC049580. Next base: position 2,220 of record NZ_JBFAPG010000582.1, on the reverse strand, counting down.
TCCCGCAGGACCCGAACGGCGCCTGGTACACGTCCGGCATCCGGATCGGCACCCCGGCGCTGACCACCCGCGGGCTGGGCACCGCCGAGATGGACCAGACCGCAGAGCTGATCCACACCGTGCTGACCCAGACCACGGCCGGCGCCAACGCCGACGGCACCCCGTCCAAGGCGAAGTACACGCTCGACGCCGACCTGGCCGACAAGATCGCCCGCCAGGCCACCGACCTGCTGGCCCCCCACCCGCTCTACCCGGCCATCGACCTGGGCTGACGGTCGTCGTCAACCGGGTCCGACGGCACCCGGGCCGGGCTGTCGGTGGCGGTCACCGAAACGAGCGGTATACCTCAGAGTCATGAATATGACGCTGAGGTATACCGCTCAACTGTGTGACCGCCCCGGCGGGCGGCCGGCAGTCAGTTCAGGGGACGCTTGAGGTGGTAGCGGTGAACCTCGGTGCTGCCCTGGACGTTGTTGACGTCCTCGGCGGCCGAGACCAGCTCCCAGCCCTCCCGGCCGGCGCGGTTGAGGTGCGCGATGGCCGTGTCGCCATAGGGGGTGATGTCCTTGCGCGACCCGTCCGGGCCGTACCAGACGAACGAGACGGTGAAATTGCGGCCCTGTCCCTGATAGCGGCGGACGAGCAAGGCGTACTCCCAGGCAACCATGCGGCCCATTATGACCGTCCACGCAGGAGCTCGTCGGTGATGAGGGCGGCGAGCCGGTCCAACCCCAGGTCGATCTGCTCGGGTGTCACCGCGCTGACCGACAACCGCAGCGCGCACACCGGCGCCGTGTCGTCGTAGAAGTGCGCCATCGGCGTCCAGAGCACCCCGTAGTCACGCGCCGAGGTGTCCAGCAGCGCGTCGTCGACCGCGAACGGCACGGTCACCACCACGAAGAACCCGCCGGCCGGCACCGTCCACCGCACCACCGCCGGCCGGTCCGGCCGATCCGGGAAACGCCGGGCCAGCCCGGCGACCAGGTGACGCAGATTGCGGGCGTACGCGGCCCGCTCCCGGGTGTTCGCGGGCACCAGGCTGCACCCGTGCTCCAGCAGCCGCCCACCGATCACCGCCTGCGCGATCGGCGAGGTGTTCACGGTGACCATGCTCTTGATCATCGCGAGCTGGTCGGCGAGCGGGCCGACCCGGCCGTCCGACCCGGCCACCCGCTGGTCGGCGACCACGTAGCCGACCCGCGCTCCGGGCAGCACGGTCTTGGCGAACGAGCCGAGGTAGACCACCCGCCGGTCGGTGTCCAGCGCCTTCAGGGTGGGCGGGCGCGGCCCGTCCTCGACGGGGAACAGCCCGTACGGGTTGTCCTCCAGCAGGAGCAGGTCCTCCTCGGCGGCCAGCGCCAACAGCCGCTGCCGGTCCGGGACGTTCATGCTGACCCCGGACGGGTTGGCGAAGTCCGGCAGCACGTAGCAGGCGCGCGGCCGGCGCCCCGACGCCCGGGCCCGACGCGCCTGTGCCCGCAGGTCGGCCAGGTCCACTCCGGACGGTCCACCGGCGACCGGCCACACCGGCAGGTCCACCAGCCGCGCCGCCCCGGTCAGCCCGACGTAGGTCGGGGCGACCGCCAGCAGCACGTCCGCCGGATCGGCCCGCAACGCCCGCAGCACCAGGAACATCGCCTCCTGGCAGCCGACGGTCACCACGACGGCCTCCGGGTCGACCGTGATCCCCTCGTCGACCGCGAGGTTGCGGGCGATGAGGTGGTGCACGATGCCCTTGGTCCGGCCGTACTGCAGCAGCAGCCGTCGGGCCTGCTCGGGCGCGTGGCCCAGCTCGTCGACGAGGTGCCGGTGGAACGTGTCCAGGTGCCGGTGCACCGCCGCGACGTCGAAGAACTCCTCGTACGGGCGCCCGGCCGCGAGCGACACCGCCGCCGGATAGCGTTCGGACACCTCGTTGAGGAAGTTCATCGAGGTCAGCGCCGGATCACCCAGCGCGGGGTGCAGGTCGGCGACGCTCAGGTCGGCCGACTCCGTCGGGGCCACCGCTCAGCCCGCCGCGAGCGTACGCAGCTCGGCCACCGCCGCCGGATCGGCGCAGCCGGCCAGGGTGAACGCGTCACGCACCTCCGCGGCGAGCAACGCCAACGCGTCCTGCGCGCCGCGCCGCCCTCCGACGGCCAGCGCCCAGAGCAAGGGACGACCGACCAGGACGCCCGCCGCGCCCAACGCCAGCGCCCGCAGCACGTCGGTGCCTCCACG
>NZ_JBFAPG010000581.1:0-3501 GCF_040675595.1 Micromonospora sp. NPDC049580 | reverse complement strand
CGACCGTCCGGCCGCGCGGCACCCGCACCTCCACGAGCAGCCGCCCGGCCCGCGCCGCCGGCCGCCGCCGGGACAGCGGCAACCAGCCCGGCGCCAGGCCGCGGGACCGCGCCGGCAACAGCGCGTACGCCCGCCGGGTGCCGTGCGCCGGCCACCGGCTGACGTCGTGCGGCAGCCCACCGCTCGACGCGCTCGCCGGCGCAGACCGAATCCGCAGCGACCCGCAGTCCAGCCCGTCGACGGGTTGGAGCCCGCCGTCGTCGGTGGCCCGGAATCCGTCCCGCACGCGCGCCCGCTCCAGCCGGCCGGCCGGCAGCAGATAGGTGTCCGGGGCACCGAGCAGATACTGCAGGCGCGCCGGGACGTGGGAGCGCAGCACCTGCACCGGGATCGCGCCGCCCGGGGAGATCCGGACGCGCAGGAGGTCCGACCGGTGCGGCGCGGACCGCGGGTCGAGGTGGGCGACCAGGAACAGCTCCGCGCTGGGTACGCCGTCGGTCGCCGCCCGTTCCAGGTCGCCGGTGACCGGCACGAACGCCTCGAACGCGGTGACGTTGACCTGCTGGCCGGGGCGCAGCCACGGTGGCCCGTACCGGCCCGCGCGGCGGGTCTCGGCGGCCAGCGTCGGGCGGGCCGAGGGCGCCGGCCGGGCGGCCTCGTGTCGTTCCGGCGGGGTGCCGGCCCGCGTGGCCCTGGACGGAGCGGTGTCGTCCGACGCGGTGTCCACCGGCCGGTCGCCGTCCGGAGCGTCGGCCACCACGATGCGCTGTCGCAACGAGCGGGGCACCAGCAGGCCGTCGGGGGTCGCGTCGACGGCCGGCGGGCTGTCTGCGTAGCGCGGTCGGTGGGCCTGCCACTGCGTCACGCCACCCGCCGCGTCGAGCGCGCGCAGGTCGTGGTGGTCGCCGACGAGTTCCGCCCGGCCGCCCGGCGGTGGGGTCCAGACCGTGGCGCCGGTGGTTTCGGCCAGCTCGGCGGCCTGGGTGACGAGCTTCGCCTGCTCGTCCGGCTCGGACGGCCAGGTGAGCCACAGCCGCAGGTCGGCGCCGTAGAGCGGCAGGTCGCCGAGGAGCGCGGCTAGGTGCCCGGCGTCGCGTACCTGCTGGGTGCCGCTGTAGTCGCCGATCAGGAAGCCGCCGGAGCGGGCCGTGACCGAGACCGTGACCAGCTCGGACATGGTGGCGCCGAGCCGGTGGGCGGTGGCTCGGCGGGCCACGAAGTCCGCCCGGGTGGCCAACGCCACACCGGTAGCCAACGGCAGGTTGACCACCCCGGTCCGGGGCCGGACCAGACCGTCCTTCATGGCGAACCAGCCGGGCAGCGGGGTTGCCAGGTCGGGTGGTTGCAGCACCAGCCAGTCCATCGGTTGGCGGGTGACCCGGTCCAGGGGCAGCGCGTGCAGCGGGCCGTCGTCGGCGTCGGGGGCGCGCCCGGCCAGCACCTGCCGGATGTCCGCGCCGTCGGGGCTGACCAGCACGTCGTGCCCCAGCAGGCCGGCCACCTCGGTGAACAGTTCGGCGTGGCGGGCGCCGTCGTCAGCGAGGATCCGCACGTCGTCCGCGACGTCCCCGGTGCGCCGCACCAGGTCCGCCACGGCGGGCGCGTCCAGCGGGCGGTCCGGTTCGCCCGGCAACGCCGGCCGCCCCCGGGGACCGCAGACCAGCCAGAGATCCAGCAGGCCGGGCACCCGCCGGTGCCGGCGCGGGTCGAAGCGGCGGGTGCTCGGCACCCGGTCGATCCCCCGGCCGTCCATGGCCTGCGCCAGCTCTGTCACCACCGTCCCCGCCTTCGTTCCACCGACGCCCCACCGGCGGCCGGAGCTGCCCGACATCGAGGGCCGGTACCCTCGGCGTTCTCCATGACGGGCGCCATGGAAATCTGGTTCAGATTGATTTGAACGAAGTCGCCGCTGATCCGCAATAGACGGTGGCGGCTGATCGGTCTGGGCCGCGGTGACGGAAGGGGAACCCGGTGCTGGCGAAGCACTCCATCCTTGCTCGACTGCTCGTGGTGGTGATGGTCGGCTGCGCGATCCTGGCCGCGCCACGGCCCTCGGCCGCCGGGTCCGCGCCGGACACCGAGCCGTACGTGAAGTACTACCTGGTCACGGCGCGCTACCAGGGCCAGCCGGAGAATCTCACCGAGATCGCCCGGCGCTTCCTCGGCAGCGGCGAGCGGTCCGCCGAGATCTACCAGCTCAACACCGGTCGGGTCCAGCCGGACGGGGGCCGGCTGACCGACCCGGCCGCCCTGAAGGCCGGGTGGTACCTGGTGCTGCCGTGGGACGCCGCCGGCCAGGGCGTCGAGTACGGACAGCTGCCGGCCCCCCGCAAGCCGTCCGCCGGCCCCACCCCGGCGCGTTCGCCGAGCGTACGGCCGGACGGCAGCCCGTCGCCGAGCCCCAGTCACACGGCCTCGCGCTCTCCCGGTGGCGGCGGCCCGGCCGCGCGGTGCACCGCCACGACCGCGTCGAGCGGCCGGTCGGAGTGGGCGCAACTGCGGATGGCGGCCGACAGCGCGTGGACCCTGACCCGTGGCAACGGGGTCAAGGTCGCCGTCGTCGACAGCGGGGTCGACGCCGGGCTCCAGCAGCTCAGCGGCCGGGTCGCGGTGGGCGCGGACGTCACCGTCGGCAACGGGCGCGGTGACGAGGACTGCCTGGGTTCCGGTACGGCGATGGCCGGCATCATCGCCGCCGACGACAGCGTCGAGGGCAGCCCGGTGGGGCTCGCGCCGGACGCGACCATCGTGCCGGTGCGGATGGTCCGCTCCTCGGGCGACGCCCGGCCGGCCGACGCGGCGACGGCCATCGAGGTGGCGGTCAGCACGGGTGCCTCGGTGGTCGCGCTCGGCTCCCGGGTCGACCTGGCCGATCCGGCGGTCGCGGCGTCGCTGGCCACCGCGCTGGAGCACGACGTAGTGGTGGTGGCGGGTGCGCCGGTCAAACCCACCACGCTTCCGTCGCCGCGCGGCGGATCCGGCGGCGGGGCGTTGGTGCTCACCGGCGGCGTCGGCGCGGGCGGCCAGCTCGCCGAGAAGTATCTCGACGGCTCGGTCGAGGTGGTCGCCCCCGGCATCGAGGTGGCGACGCTCGGCGTGGGCGGCGGCAAGGTCGTCGGCAACACCGGCACCGAGTTCGCGGTGGCGTTCGTGGCCGGCGAGGCCGCGCTGATCCGGGCCGCCCAGCCCGATCTCACCGCCGCGCAGGTGAAGGAGCGCATCCGCGGCACCGCCGACCCGGTCGGCGGGCAGGTGGCCGAGGGTGATTCCCGGTACGGCTCCGGCATGATCAACCCCGCTGCCTCGGTGGCGCCCTCCGTGGGCGGTCGGGACCCGGCCGCCGCCCAGGCGAACCGCGGTGGCGGGGGCACGCTGTTCGCCGTACTCCTGGGTCTCGCCCTGGCGTTCGGCGCGGGCGGCTTCCTGGTGTTCCGGATGCGCCGCCGCCGGTACGCCGGCTGACCCGCACGACGGCCGGCGCCCCCGGTCATCCCGAGCGGG
>NZ_JBFAPG010000580.1:0-3502 GCF_040675595.1 Micromonospora sp. NPDC049580 | reverse complement strand
GTCGCGGCCCGCGCGAGCCGGCCCGCGCCGACCCTGGCGGTCACCACCTGCGGCGCGGCGAAGGTGGGCGGCGCGCCGAGGACCAGGACCGGCACGTCGACGCTGATGAGGCCGACGCCCTCGTCGATCGGCTCGGAGATGACGACGCCGTCCACGCCCTGGCCCAGCAGCGACGTCAGGGCGCTCGCGATGCCGCCCGGGTCGCCCTCGATCGTGGCGGCCACCCGCAGCGTGTAGCCCACCTCCCGGACCGCCCGCTCGATGCCCATGAGCCACGACGCCGGCCCGTACAAGGCGCTGCCGAGCGTCACCACGCCGATCGACCGGGTCCGCCCGGAGGCCAGCGCCCGGGCCGCCTGGTTGCGCCGGTAGCCGAGCTCCGCGGCGGCGTCCAGGACCCGCCGGCGCACGTCGGCCGAGACATACTGCTCGTCGTTGAGGACCCTGGACACCGTCTTCTGGGAGACGCCGGCCAGCCGCGCGACGTCCACGCTGCGCGGCGTCGGAGGGCTTCCACCCGGCCTCGCCAGTCGCGTCATGGCACCTCCCGCCGCCGGCCATAGTCCTCTATGATTGCGCTGTCATGTCTACGCAGTCAGACGCTCGCCATCAAGATCCCGTAACCCGCCGTGACGCTGGCGAAGCACGTTTCTTACCAGCACCCTAACCCCAGTTTCGAACCGAACAGGTCAGGCCGGGCCGCCCGCCGACTTCACCGAAGACGACAGTGCTGCTGTCCACGCCTTCGGCGTGTCACGCGGCCGGGCGCCGCAGAGGCGAATCGGTTCGCTACTCGATCGGCGCCGCGTCGGTGGGCCGGCGACACGGAGTGCCTGAGCGCGATGCCCTAGCACTCCGGAAGGGTCGTACTATCGGCGGCCACTCGAAGCTTGCGAGGCGTCAGGAGCAGGAAGTAACCGTCTTGAAACCTTGACTTCACGCTCGATGCACCCATTAATACGTACCTATGTATCTGGCCGCAACCACCCTTCCCGGGTGGTCGGCGACGCCGGCAGCTTTGTCGAATCGATTCGAGTATCGGCCTTGAGGCTGTGCCCTGAACCGGTGTTGCGGAGTTGGCGGATGAGTCACAGGAGGTAACCGTGCATCGTACGAACGTCCGCTGGGGTGGCCGATTGTCGGCGTGGGCCAGAGGGTTGGCCGCGACCGTGGCGCTCGCCCTGCCCCTGACGCTGGGTGGCCTGACCCTGGCGCCCCCCGGGTCGGCCCTGGCCGCGCCGGTCGAGACGCAGAGTGTCGCGGCCGCCGGACTTGACGGTGTGGCGGCCGGGAACGCCGCGATCACCTCGATCGACCTGAGCGGGACCTGGGGCTTCACGCCCGCGGGCCGGGCGGCGACCACGATCGCGGTGCCCGGTGGCGGCTGGTACAAGCAGGGCTTCACCGACGTGAACGAGGCGGTGTACTCGCGCAGCATCACCGTGCCGGACTCGGGGCAGCCGCAGTCGACCTGGATCGAGTTCGGCGCCGTCAACCACCAGGCGACACTGTCGGTCGACGGCCGCGTGGTCGCCACCCAGACGACGGCGTTCACCCCGTCGAACTTCGACATCAGCGCATACGCGGCGCCCGGCACCACCCACACGATCACGGTGAACGTGAAGGGCCGCGGCGCGTTGAAGGCATCCAACGGCCGGTACCTGGTGCCCGACGCCGCCACGTGGTCCGAGGCGATACCGCAGGGGATCTTCGGGTCCGCGTTCCTGCGGGTGTACCCGGCGGTGTACGTCAGCGACACATTCGTGCGTACGTCGGTGGCGAACAAGACGCTGACCTACGACGTGACGGTGCGGAACACGTCGGGCAGTTCCCGGTCGGTGACGTTGACCGGGTCGCTGTCGTCCAGCAACGGAACGGCTTTCAGCTACCCGGCACTGCCCAGCCGTACGGTCACCGTGGCGGCCCGCTCGACCGTGATCGTGACCGTCGGGCCGGTCGCGTGGAACCTCGACAGCACCTCGTATTGGTGGCCCAATGTGCCGTACCGGTCGGGGTACCGGGCGCAGTTGCACGGGCTGACGGTGCATGCCGTCACCGACGACGGCCGGACGAGCGACGCCGAGTACCGGTTCGGGTTCCGGGAGGCTACCCAGAACGGTGACTACTACTACCTCAACGGCGTGCGCGTGAACTTCCGCGGCGACAACCTCCAGGGTGGCGACTATGACCGGATCAACAACGGCGGCAAGGGCGACGCGTACCACACCCTGCCCGGCTTCCTGCCCCCGTCGTCCGGCAACGGCGGCTGGCCGCAGGCGGTGGACAACTACCAGCGGCTGAACTACAACGTGGTGCGCATCCACCAGGAGCCCGGGAGCCCGTACATGTTGGATGTCGCCGACGAGATGGGCCTGATGATCATCGACGAGGTCGCGATTCGCGGCTCCCAATCCTCGCAGGAGTGGCAGAACTCCGTCGGGCGCGACAACATGGTCAACCACGCCCGTGCGCTGGTCCTGCGCGACCGCAACCACCCCGCGATCATCCGCTGGAGTCAGAACAACGAGCCGAACCAGAGCGGCCAGGATTCCGAACAGTTCGAGAAGGACCTGTACGCGGCGATGAACGGCGCCGACGGCACCCGGCCGATCATTGTCGAGGTGGGCGTCGGCGGGAATGTCAGCCTGTATCCCGGGATGACGTACGCCAACTTCGCGGTGATCCCGCACTACGTCGACGGCTTCGGCAGGTACGGGGAGGGCCTGATCACCGTGAATGGGCGGCCCGACGGCGAGGGCGAGTTCATCTGGCCGGCATGCAACAACAAGCAGGGCTTCGAGTGGTTCGCCACGGCAACCCTGGCCAAGCGCGGCAAGGGCGCCACCGACCTGCGCCCCTACACGCTGCTGTCCGCCTGGGCCAGCGTCGTGCCCGGCGTGCGGTCCACCGACTTCACCCCGGAGGAGGGCGGTCACCCCATCTACGGCGCCGACAACCTGCCCGACCCCTGGAGCAACCCGCAGATCCAGCGCGTGCAGGCGGCGTTCAACCCGGTGGCCGCGGTCGACCTCCCCTACTGGTCCGCCTCCGGCAATTCGGACTCGAACGGCACCTTCCCGCTGCCGCAGGCGGTACCCAGCTACGCCCGAAACGCCACTGTGACCCGCAACATCACCGTCTTCAACGACGACTTCACCAACACCTCGGTGGGCTTCACCTGGACCGCCCGGCTCGACAGCCCGACCGGCACTGTCGTCGCGTCCGGCAGCACCACCCTGACCATCCCACTCGGCTCACGAGTCACCCAACCGGTGTCCTTCACCACCCCCGCCACCGGCAGCCGCGTGTACCTGCAGCTGTCGACCGCGAAGTCCGGCAGCACCGTCTTCACCGACGCGGTCGAGTACCTCAACCTCAGTGGAAGCGGCGGAACCGGGCCCGCAGCAGGCACCTACCGCATCGTCAACCGCAACAGCGGCAAGCCCCTCGCCATCGCCGGCAACTCCACCGCCGACGGCGCCAAGGCGGTCCAGCAGAGCGG
>NZ_JBFAPG010000579.1:0-3514 GCF_040675595.1 Micromonospora sp. NPDC049580 | reverse complement strand
AGTTGATCTCCCGCCATCCCGCCATCCCGCCACGTCCGTCCTCCGACCCCCGTGGCCGGGTGGCCCGTGGCCGCGTGGCCCGTGGCCGAGGGGCCGGGTCGCCCGTGGCCCGCGGCCGGGGTGGCGGGATGGCGGGATGGCGGGAGATCAACTCGGCTTCCTGGAAGTCGGGGTGTCAGCGCCAGGTTGATACCGCGACTTCCTGGAAGTTGAGTCGATCAACGCAGAGCAAGCGGCGGGTTGTCAGAGGACGTGCAGGGCCGTGCACAGCCAGCGGCCTCGCCGGTGTTCCAGGCGTAGCGCCATGGCCCAACTCCGGCCACCGGCGCCGCTCACCACGGCAGCCGCTTCCACAGCGGCTTCCCGAGGCTCGCACACCCGCATCCGGAGCAGCCGTAGAGCCGGCCGGGTTGCCCGACGGCGAGCCGGCCCGGCCCGCCCGGTCGCCCGGGCGAGTTCGGTGAGCAGTTCGACGGCCCGGCCCGGGTCGAGCAGCGGGCGTACCTGGGCCGGCGAGCGGTAGCCGTTGACCACCTCCAGGCAGGTGCCGACGAAGCGGTGTGCGGCCCGGGTCGCCTCGGGCGCGGTCGCCGGTGGGAGTGGCGCACCCGGGTGGCTGGCCGGCCGCGAAGGCGTACGGCGTGGGGTCGCGCGACGCTCCGCCGGCCGGACCGGATCCGGTCGTGTCGAGGCGAACAGGTCGAGGGCGAGCTGGCCGTGGGTCGGCCCCGGCCAGTACGTCTCGTCGGGGTACGGCGGATCGATGGGCGGGACGGGGCGCAGGCGCACAGGTGGCCGGGAGGGACCGGGTCGCCGCTCGCTCATCGCTGCTCCCTTTGATCTTGCGTTTGCCTTCGTTTGCCTCCGACTGACTCGATTCTGCGCGACAGAACGGCCTCGGTCAATGCCTGCGGCGACGGACGCGTCGCCCACGGGCATGATCCACTCGGGTTCGCCGACATCGCGGTATCCCGGCGGGCCGGACAGCCCCATTTCGGCGATACGGAGTGGATCACGCGGGTCGGGGCGGCAGGTGGCAGGCGCGTCGGGCGGCGCTGCCCGGACCTACTCCGGATCGCGGTCGACGAGGGGGTTACCGCGTACCCAGTCGGCGGTTTCGGCGTACTTCTGCGCGATGTACTCCTCCAGCCGGGCGCGTTCGACCCGCCACTGACCGCGTCCGCCGATCTTGATCGCCGGCAGTTCCCCGCTGCGGACCATGTGGTAGACCTGCGAGTCCGACACGTTCAGCTCGGCGGCCACGTCGGAGAGCAGCAGGAACCTCGGCTCCACGAAAACTCCCGGGGTTGACGTCGTTTGCATCAGTTTGCCATCGGTAGGGCTCCCCGCCCAGCATCCCCGTCCCGGCAGCGGGTCAACCGGCGCCGGACACACCGGCGGGAAACTTCCACCGGCCGGAGGCGGGGTGTATGACGGTCACGGCGTGCGGCATGATCTGCGCCCGTGCCGGCTGCCGCCGGCACAGGACCGAGCGGGGAGACGACCGGTGACCGACGAGCTTGTCCGGGTGTACGTGCCGGCGACCGTACCCATGCTGACCCGCCTGCGCGAGCAGGGGCTGACCGCCGACCGGGCGCATGCGGTGACGCCCGCGCTGCGCGAGTGGTACGCCGAGGGTGACGAGGAGGAGTTGGAGTACGTCGCGTTCACCCGGGCTGCCCAGGACGCGCTGCACCTGCTCAGGGCCGATCCGGCCGCGCCCCGCCGCCGCGTGGTCGTCTCGGTCGACCTGCCGTCCGCCGCGCTCGGCCGTGGCGATGGTGAGCTGGGGTCCAGCTTGGTGACGTTGGCCGACACCGTGCCGGTGGGGGCCGTCGCGGCGATCCACGTGGACGGCGCGGACGCCGTCGAGGAGGTCGCCGCCGCGGCCGACGTGGTGGCCGAGGCCGCTGCCGGCGACCCGGACGCCCAGTTCACCGTCGACGGGGCCGAGGATCACGAGCTGGAGTGGTACGACGTGACCGAGCTGGACCTGCTGCTCCGCGCCACCGACTGAGCCAGCAGCAAACAGCGGGCCGCCCGCGCTCAGGCGACCGGCCAGCGCTCAGCAGGCCGGCCAGCGCTCAGCAGGCCGGCAGCGAACAGGCGAGCCGGTAGCGGTCACCGGGCCGGGTCGGCGTCGACGGCGTCGTGAGCGGTCGTGTCCGCCTCGTCCTCGTCCTCGTCGGTGTCGGTCTCGTTCCTGGCTGTCGGCGGCGTGGTGCCGGGACCGTCGGCCACGGCCGGGTCGTCGTCGGTGTGCGCCGGGCCGAGCGTGCGGCCGAACGCGATGAGCGCGGTCAGCGCCCCCACGAAGAGCATCCAGATGCCGTTGTCCACCCGCGAGGTGCCCAGCGACGTCTGCGCCACCGCGTCCGCCTCGCTGAGCGCGCTGGCCAGGTCCAGCAGCGACCGGCCGCCGATCCGGATGATCACCTCGGCGAGCAGCAGGAGCAGGCCCGGCCCGGCGCCGGCGAGCAGGTAGGCCGGCCAGCGCAGCGCGGGCGTCTGCGGATCGCGCCGCAGGGCTCGCCGCCGCGCCCAGGTGAGGTAGCCGAAGGCGAGCAGCCCGGCCAGCAGACCGGCGATGAGCGACTCGGTGCGCGACACCCACTTGGCCGCGTCGACAAGCGACTGCTGGCTGTCGCCCGCGCCGAAGAGGTCGAACAGCGGGTCCCGGGCACGACTGAACGCCACCACGAAGACCAGCGCGCCCAGCGCGGCGGTCACCACCGCACCGACCGCCGGGGCCGTTCGCGCGCCGGCGATCGCCCCGCCGATGATCGCGGCGGCCGCCGTCGTCCCGGCGATCACGTTGGTGGTCGAGGTGTCGAAGTAGGTGAGGTTGATCGCCAGCGCGGCGATCAGCCCGACCACCATGCCCGCGCCGATCGCACCGACGAAGCGCAGGGTCGCCCCGTCGCCGTACCGCCGGGTCAGCAGGTTGCCGCCGGCCAGGGCGGTGGCGGCCCCGGCCACCAGCGCGGCCGAGATCACACCGGGCAGGGCGAACGCGGAGAGGCTGATCGCGGTGATGCCGGCCGCCGCCGAGGTGATGGCCTCCCGGGTCGACCAGAGCATGGCGGCCAGCCAGCCGAGCGCCAGCAGCGCGAGCACGGCCGCGCCGGGCGCGAACACCGGTCGGCCGCCGGGGGAGGCCGCGTCGACCGCCGGCTGGTCCGACTCCGCGGCTGGGACGCGGCCGGGCTGCTTGGTCATCGTCTCCCCTTCGAGGCGCCAGGTCACCGACCATTCAGGGTACGCGGACCGCCGCGACCCCCACCGAACGAGCCACACCCCACGGCTACGCCCAGCCAACACAGCCGAGCCATCACGGAGAAGTCGAGTGGCATCAAACTGCCCCGGGGACGGCTGCAGCTCCGCAAGACGGTCGGCGCGTCGAGGCGTACCCCCGAAGGAACCGCGACGGAGGCGCGGACCGCGACCAACGTCGGGGCTGGGGCGAGCGTCCCCGGCGGAGGGATCAAGCCTGACCGCCCGGAGCCGGGGACGG
>NZ_JBFAPG010000578.1:0-3536 GCF_040675595.1 Micromonospora sp. NPDC049580 | reverse complement strand
CGGCAGGTGGTGACGGGCCGGTCGAGCACCGGCCCTGCGCACCCGCGCCTCCCGTACGGCGACGGGACGCGCCCGGTCCATCCCCCACCGCAGTCGCGCTGCCGGCCCGAACAGGCCGGGGATGCCACGCGCCTGCCGACCACCGGAGGAACGATGACCCGACCGACCGGACGACGATGGTTCGCCGTCGCCGCTGGACTCATCCTGACCATCCCCCTCACCTCCGCCGTTCCCGCCACCGCCGCACCAGCCGACGACGCGCCCCCGATCGCGCCGTCCGTGGTCGAGAACGGACCGGCCGCGCTCCGCGCCGCCGTGCGCGCTCCGCAGACCTACCGGGTGCTGGTGTTCACCAAGACCGCCGGTGAGCGCCGGGCGTCCATTACCGACGGTGTCGACACCATCCAGCAGTTGGCCAAGGCGAACCACTTCACCGTCACGGTGAGCCGCGACGCCGCCGTGTTCACCGCCGCCGAGCTGGCGAAGTACCGTGCGGTGGTCTTCCTCAACACCACCGGCGACGTACTCAACGCCAGCCAGGAGGCGGCCTTCGAGGCGTACGTCAAGGCGGGCGGCGGCTACGTGGGCGTCCACGCGGCGGCGGAGACCGAGCCGGACTGGGCCTTCTACCAGAACCTCGTCGGCGCGAAGGCGGCCGCCGCCTCGCCGGTCGGCCGCGGCGTGGTGGACGTGGCCGACCGCGCCCACCCGGCGTCCGAGACGCTGCCCCGCACGCTCACCCTCACCGAGGAGTGGTACAACTTCGACCGCAACGTCCGGGGCACCGCGCACGTGCTGGCCACCGTGGACGAGAAGACCTACACCGGCGGCACGATGGGGTACGACCACCCGGTCACCTGGTGCAAGGACTATCAGGGCGGCCGTTCCTTCTACACCGGCCTCGGGCACAGCATCGAGACGTACCGCTCGGCGAAGTTCCGTGAGCACCTGCTCGGCGGCATCCGGTGGTCCGCCGGTGTGGTCGAGGGCGACTGCGGCGCCACCGTGCTCGGCAACTACGAGAAGGTCACCCTCAACGACGACCCAGGCGAGCCGATGTCGCTGGCCGTGCTGCCGGACGGCCGGGTGCTGCACAACACCCGCGGCGGCGAGGTCCGGCTCTACGACCCGGCCACCGGCGCCAGCCCGGTGATCACCACCGTCGACGTGTACCAGCACGACGAGGACGGCCTCCAGTCGGTGGCGATCGACCCGGACTTCGCGACCAACAGGTGGGTCTACATCTACTACGCCCCGAAGCTGAACACCCCGGTCGACAACCCGGCCACACCCGGCGTCAACGAGGGCGACGCGCCGGTCACCTCCACCGACCCGACCGTGTGGGACAAGTTCAAGGGCTACAACCAGCTCTCCCGGGTCAAGCTGGTGGACTCCCCCACCCCGCACCTGGACATGAGCACCGAGCAGCAGATCCTCCGGGTCGACACCGACCGTGGCATCTGCTGCCACGTGGCCGGTGAGGTCAAGTTCGACGGCAAGGGGCTGCTCTACCTGATCACCGGGGACGACACCAACGCCGGCGGCTCCGACGGCTACACCCCGATCAACGAGTCACCGACGCAGGGCCCCGGCTACGACGCGCAGCGCTCGGCCGCCAACACCAACGACCTGCGCGGCAAGCTGCTGCGGATCAAGGTACGGGCCAACGGCACCTACACCGTGCCCAAGGGCAACCTCTTCCCCGAGGAGCAGGACACCGCCGGGAAGACGCGGCCGGAGATCTTCCTGATGGGGCTGCGCAACCCGTTTCGGTACGACGTGGACGCCAAGGGCATGGTCTACGTGGGCGACTACTCGCCGGACTCCCGCGTACCCAGCGCCACCCGCGGCCCGGACGGCACCGGCCGCTGGTTCGCCACCAACAAGGCCGGCAACTACGGCTGGCCGTACTGCTACTCGCCCAGCCTGCCGTACATCGACTACGACTTCGTCACTCGGACCTCCGGCGCCCCGTTCAACTGTGGCGCCCCCGTCAACGACTCACCGCGCAACACCGGCCTGCGGGTGCTGCCGAAGGTCGAGCAGCCGCAGTTCTGGTACACGTTCGACGGGCGTACCCCATGTGCCGGGTCGTACCTGGAGACCCCGCCGGTCGGCTGCGACTTCAAGTGGCCGGTCATCGGCACCGGCGGCGTCGGCCCGATGGGCGGCCCGATCTACTCGTACGACCCGGCGTCGACCTCCGAAGTGAAGTTCCCCGAGTACTACCAGAACGCGGTGGTCTTCGGTGAGTTCACCCGCGACAAGATCTTCATGATGCGCACCGACGGCAAGGGCACCCTGACCGGCGTGGAGCAGTTCCTGCCGGGCGTCGTGTTCGACAACCCGATGGACATGGAGTTCGGCCCCGACGGCTCGCTCTACCTGCTGGAGTACGGCGACGGCTTCTTCCGGGCCAACCCCGACGCCCAGCTCTCGGTGATCCGCTACGTCAAGGGCAAGCGGTCGCCGGTGGCGAAGCTCGACGCCACACCGACCTCCGGGACGGCACCGCTGACGGTGCGGTTCTCCTCGGCCGGCAGCTACGACCCGGACCCGGGCGAGTCCATCTCGTACGCCTGGGACTTCACCAGCGACGGCACTGTCGACTCGGCCGACCCGAGCCCGTCGTTCACCTACACCGCGAACGGGACGTACACCGCGAAGCTGACGGTGACCGACTCCAGCGGGAAGACCGCGGTGCTCACCAAGGAGATCGTGGTCGGCAACACCGCGCCCACGGTGACCGTCACCTCCCCGGTGAGCGGCAGCTTCTTCACCTGGGGCGAGAGCGTGCCGTTCACCGTCACGGTGACCGACCCGGAGGACGGGCCGGTGGACTGCGCACGGGTCACCGTGACCTTCGTCCTCGGCCACGACAGCCACGGCCACCCGGACAGCTCCACCACCGGCTGCACCGGCACCCTCGCCACCCCGGCCGACGGCGGTGACCACGCCGGCGGGTACCTGTACGGCGGGATCAGCGCCTCGTACACCGACCTCGGTGGCGGCGGCCAGGCCCCCCTCACCACGGTCGGCCAGGCGATCATCCAGACACCCCGGCAGCAGGCCGAGTACGCCCAGGTGAAGCAGGGCGTCGAGGTCGCCACCACGGGTGACACCGGCGGCGGGCAGCACGTCAG
This sequence comes from Micromonospora sp. NPDC049580, assembly GCF_040675595.1. Classification (NCBI taxonomy): domain Bacteria; kingdom Bacillati; phylum Actinomycetota; class Actinomycetes; order Micromonosporales; family Micromonosporaceae; genus Micromonospora; species Micromonospora sp. NPDC049580. The sequence continues at coordinate 393 of NZ_JBFAPG010000578.1, read as the reverse complement.
CGGGATCGACCCGGGCGACCACATCGCCTTCGACCCGATCAACCTGGGTGGGGTGTCCAGCGTGACCCTGCGGCACTCCGGCGGCTCGGCGGCCACCGCCGGCACTCCCCGGGCGGCGGTGGAGCTGCGGCTCGACTCGCCCACCGGCCCGCTCGTCGCCACCGCGACGGTGAACGCGACCACCGGCAACTCGGCCTTCACCAGCACCACGGTGCCGGTGGACCAGCCGGCCGGGGCGCACCGGCTCTACCTGGTCTACGCCGCCGTGCCGGGCGGTCCGACCAGCGGCCTGGGCAACCTGAACTGGGTCGAGTTCACCGAGGGCTGACGAGCCGGCCCACCCCCGGCACGCCCCCGGTACGACGGAGGCCGGCCCCGCAACGTGGCGGGGCC